>JAQGMC010000099.1 GCA_028292545.1 Paucimonas sp. | reverse complement strand
GACATGGTGCCGGCGATGAAGCCGTCCGACGCCTTTGCCAAGATGGCGCACCGTGAGATCGAACGGGTGCCGATCGAGGAACTCGAAGGCCGCGTGACCTCTATCCTGCTGACGCCCTACCCGCCTGGCATTCCGCTGTTGATACCGGGCGAGCGCTTTAACAAGACAATCGTTGACTACCTGAAGTTTGCGCGCGACTTCAATGAAAAATTCCCGGGCTTCGAGACCGACGTGCATGGCCTCGTGACCCGGGAAGTGGATGGACGGCGCGGTTATTTCGTGGATTGCGTGCGCCAGGAGGTTTAAGGGGGCCGCGCACCGCGTGCCTGCGCCCTGTGATGCTCAGCTTGCGGGCCGCTGGTATTCCACTTGCAAGCCGGGACGGCGGCGCATCAGCGCATCCAGTGTTGCCTGCTCGCTCGCGGGGAGCTCTATGCCTTTCAGGTTGATGTATTCCAGGGTGTCATTTTTTTCCAGGGCCTGCACCAGCGACCCAACCAAGCTCGGGAAAAGCGTGACCTGGCCCAGGTCAAGCCGGGTCAGGTGCGCAGTCTTTTCAATCAGCCGGCACAGCAAGCCGGCTGCATAGGGGTCCAGCACATTGCCCGGCAGTTCGAGCCGGGTCAGGTGATGGTTTGCCAGCAGCGCTTCCAGCAAGGGTGCGATGTGCAAATGAAAGCCGGTCACCCGCAGGCTGGTGACCAGCGTGTCGTTCTCGAACGAATCGCACCAGGCTTGCAGCGCTTGGCCGCAGGCCTTTTCTGCCTCTGGCCGCCCGGTCTGGAACACCAGCCGCACGTCGACCGAAACCCCGATCCCGCCGGCTTGCGGATGCCGCTTCAACGCGTCCAGCAAGGCGTTCATCAGTCGCAGGCGTTGCGCCAGCAAGCCTGGGCTGACGGCGCCGGCCGGCGCGCGCTCGCTGATGCGCATATGCCGCACGTCTAATTGCCCAAGCCAGCCGGGCAAGCCCTGCGCCAGCGCGCTACAAGCAGGATTGCCTGGCAACACAACCGGAATAAAGGCGTTGGCCTTGAACAGTTCCTGCAGCGCCGCCGGCGCATTCACAGGTATCGGGGGGCAATCGTGGGTCAGCACGCCGCCCGCGGCTTCAGCCAAGCGCAATCCCAACGCATTTTGTTCGTCTTCGCCGGGCCGGGCCACGGGCGGTACCGGCGCCGTGCTGGCAAGCACGACCAGGCGCGGCACCGATGCCTGTTCCGGAAGCGGCGGCGCCTGCGTCCCTGCCCCGGCGCCGGTGGCTAGGCTGCTAACCATCCGGTCGGCTTTTTTTTCGGGCGTGGCGAGGTTCAAGCCGTGCGGCGATTGCGCCAGCGCGCCCGCCATTGTTTTGCCGGTGATATCAGCGTCGCTGACAGGCTTGATGAGCCGGCTTGCCGTGCCGGGCGAATAGGGTCCGGGACTGTCCATGTTTGCTCCTGAAGATGGTTGTGGTTGGTGCAGACAACGACAGCCTGAGTAACCGGTGGCGGGCGCAGGGTTGCAGCCGCGCAGGCCCGCATTGGATGGTTTTGAACCTAGGACCCGTCCGAAGCGGTTCGCGCTGGGCGGCACGGCGCCCAAGGGACGGTCATTTCAAGGAGTTGATTGACACGCATGCCCGCTTCGCTGGCGAACGAAGAGGCAGGGCGGGTGTGATTGTTTGAACCCGGCGCGATACTGGCCGGGTTTCGGTGGCAAGGCGGGCCTGGGCCGGCCCGTTCCCGCCTCTGGAGCGGTGCCGGCCGCGACCGGGTCAGCGCCGCGCGCCAGCATTGCGCGGCCTGGCCGCTGGCGCAATCAGGTCTTGGGCAGGGTGACGCCGCGCTGGCCCTGGTATTTGCCGCCGCGGTCCTTGTAAGAGGTTTCGCAAACCTCGTCGCTTTCGAAGAACAGCACTTGCGCGCAACCTTCGCCAGCGTAGATCTTGGCCGGCAGCGGCGTGGTATTGGAAAACTCCAGCGTGACGTAACCTTCCCACTCGGGTTCGAAGGGCGTGACGTTGACGATGATGCCGCAACGCGCATAAGTCGATTTGCCCAGGCAGATCGTCAGCACGTTGCGCGGAATGCGGAAGTATTCGATGGTGCGCGCAAGCGCAAACGAGTTCGGCGGGATGATGCAGACGTCGCTCTTGATATCGACGAAAGAGTTTTCGTCGAAGTTCTTCGGGTCGACGATGGTCGAATTGATATTCGTGAAAATCTTGAATTCATCCGCGCAGCGTATGTCGTAGCCGTAGGACGAGGTGCCGTAGGAGACGATACGCTGGCCGTTTGCATGACGGACCTGGCCCGGCTCGAAGGGTTCGATCATGGCGTGCTCTTGCGCCATCTGGCGGATCCAGCGGTCGGATTTGATGCTCATCGCGGTGAACCTGCTGAAATTCTAAACCAGCAGATTCTACGCGAATTCGGGGGGCTCACCGCCAATCCGCGGCCTGCAATCAAACCGCAGCCGGCGCTGCGCCGCTGGCCAGGCTGCCCTGCCAGCTCAGCGCGACATGGCTTCCCACACCTTTTGCAAGCGCTTGAGCGACACCGGCATCGGCGTCCGCAGCTCCTGCGCGTACAGCGAGACACGCAATTCCTCCAGCATCCAGCGGTATTGGTGCATCTGCGGATCGCCATGTCGTGTTTTCAGGGCGCGTTGCCACGGCGCCGCGGCCTGGGCCCATTCCGCCATCAGCTTGCTGTCGCGCGCCGGGTCGGCGCGCAGTTTCTCGATCCGTACGCCAAGCGCTTTCAGGTAGCGCGGAAAATGCGCAAGCTGGGTGTAATCATGCTCGGCGATGAAGCGCTTTGTCATTAATGCCTGCAACTGCGCCTGCATGTCGGCCAAGGCCTGTGGCTGGCCCTTCGCGCCTTGCAGCTTCTTGGCCAGCGGATGGTATTCCGCCAGCACCTGCCCTGCCAGGCGCGCGATTTCATTGACCAGCAAGCCCAGGCGCGACTTGCCTTCTTCCTTGCGCGCGGCGAACTCGTCGGCATTGCGCGGCAGCGGCTCCTGCAGGCAAGCCCGCACCAGGGCCGCCTCCAATATCTGGTCGCGCAATTCTTCCTGCGCGCCCAGTCCCATGTATTGCATGCCCATTTGCTGCAGGTTGGGCACGTTCTTTTCCAGGTATTTGAGCTGCTCGCGCAGCTGCAGCGCAAACAGCCGCATCAAACCCTGGCGGTGCACACGCGCTGCCTCAGCCGGGTCGTCGAACACTTCGAGGTCGCAATGGGTCTTGCGGTCCACCAGCGCCGGATAGCCGACCAGGCTCAGTTTGCCCTTCTGGATTTCCAGCAGTTCAGGCAGTTCGCCGAAGCTCCAGGACGTGAGGTTCTGGTACTGGCTCGAGTCGGCCGCAGGGCGCGATGATGGGGCAGCCCCCACCGCAGGCGCAGGCGCGCGCGAAACCTGCGTTGCGGCGACGGCGACGGGCTCTGTGATCGCCACATCGTCTGCCAGCTTCTGGAACTGCTTGCGCGCCTCGCCGCCCAGGTCGGCCTGCAAGGTCGCCAGGTTGCGGCCCATGTCGAGCTGGCGGCCATGCTCGTCCACCACCTTGAAATTCATGAAGTGATGCGCGGGCAGCGTTTCGAGCTTGAAGTCGGTGCTGCGCACGGCCACGCCAGTCTGCTCGCGCACATCATCCATCAGCAGTTCCAGCAAGTCACCCTTGCCAAAGCCCTGCTTTTGCTCGACCCGGTCGACGAAGCCGGCCGCATAGTCAGGCAAAGGCACGCAGTGGCGGCGCAGCTTTTGCGGCAGCGACTTCAACAGCAGGTGCACCTTCTCTTTCAGCATGCCCGGCACGAGCCAGGCGGCGCGCGTGGCCGACACCTGGTTCAGCACATACAGCGGCACCGCCAGCGTGACGCCATCGCGGTGGCTGCCCGGTTCGAAATGATAGGTCAGGGCCATGTCCACGCCCGCCATGCGCATCTGCTTGGGGAAAAGGTCGGTCGTGACGCCGGCCGCCTCATGCCGCATCAAATCTTCGCGCTCCAGGTAGAGCAGCCTGGGTTCTTTCGCCTGCCGGCCGCGGTACCACTTTTCGAAATCCACGGCATTGTGTATGCCGGCTGGCACTTGCTGGTCGTAGAACGCTTCGATCAGTTGCTCATCCACCAGCACGTCGACCCGGCGTGACTTGTGTTCCAGGTTTTCAATCTCGCGCACCAGGCGCTGGTTATGGGCAAAGAAGGGAAGTTTGGTGTCGAAGTCGCCACCGGCGAGCGCGTCGCGAATGAAGATTTCACGCGCCTGCTCGGCATCGATGGCGCCGAAATCCACGCGCCGCTGGCTGTAGACCACCAGCCCGTACAGCGTCGCGCGTTCATAGGCCGACACTTGGCCGCTGCGCTTTTCCCAGCGCGGTTCGTTATACGATTTCTTCAGCAAGTGGCTACCGATGCGCTCCAGCCATTGCGGCTGGATCTGCGCAATGGTGCGCGCGTAAAGCCGGGCCGTGTCAACCAGTTCGGCCGACATCACCCACTTGCCCGCCTTCTTCGCCAGCGCCGAGCCGGGCCACAAGTAGAAACGAATGCCGCGCGCGCCAAGGTAATGCGGCTCGTCCTCGGCCTTGAAGCCGATATTGCCCAGCAAGCCAGTCAACAGCGCCAGGTGCAATTGCTCATAGGTTGCCGGCAGCGGGTTCAGGCGCCAGCCCTGCTCGCGCACCAGGGTCAGCAACTGGGTATGCACGTCGCGCCATTCGCGCAGGCGCAATTGCGACAGGAAATTGGCGCGGCAATTGTCTTGCAACTGGCGGTTGGTCTTCTTGTGCGCAATCGCTTCGTCAAACCACTTCCAGATTTTCAGGAAGCTGATGAATTCGGATTTTTCATCGGCAAATTTCTTGTGCGCGGCATCGGCCGCAGCCTGCGCCTCCAGCGGCCGGTCGCGCGGATCCTGCACCGACAGCGCGCTGGCCACAACCAGCACTTCGCTCAGGCAATCATGGTCGCGCGCAGCCAGGATCATGCGGCCCACGCGCGGGTCCAGCGGCAGCCGGCCGAGTTCCCGGCCCAGCGGCGTCAAGTCATTGGCTTCATCGACGGCGCCCAGTTCCTGCAGCAACTGGTAGCCATCGGCAATGGCGCGACCCAGCGGCGGCTCGATGAAGGGGAAATCTTCCACCTCGGCCAGGCGCAGCGACTTCATGCGCAAGATAACGGCGGCCAGTGAAGATCGCAGGATTTCCGGCTCGGTGTACTTCGGCCGCTGCAGGAAATCCTGCTCGTCGTAGAGGCGGATGCACACGCCCGCCGCAACCCGGCCGCAGCGGCCGGCGCGCTGGTTGGCGGCGGCTTGCGATACCGCTTCCACCTGCAGTTGCTCGACCTTGTTGCGATAGCTGTAGCGCTTCACGCGCGCCGTGCCGGCATCGACCACATAGCGGATGCCGGGCACGGTCAGCGAGGTTTCAGCCACGTTGGTGGCCAGCACGATGCGGCGCGCATTGGAAGGCTTGAACACCCGTTCCTGCTCCTGCGCCGACAGGCGCGCAAACAGCGGCAGGATTTCGACATGCGGCGGATGGTGCTTGCGCAGGGTTTCGGCAGCATCGCGGATCTCGCGTTCGCCCGGCAGGAACACCAGCACGTCGCCGGAACCGACACGGCACAACTCGTCCACCGCATCCGCAATCGCATCCATCAGGTCGCGCTGCTCGCGCGCCCTGGCAGCCTGGTTGGGCGCTGCGGCGGGCTTGCCGGCAGCGGCTTCGGCGGCGCGCTCCTCGCCCACCGGCCGGTAGCGGATTTCAACCGGGTACAGGCGGCCCGACACTTCCACCACCGGCGCCGGCTTGCCGTCCTGCGCAAAATGACGCGCAAAGCGGTCGGCATCGATGGTGGCCGAGGTGATGATCAGCTTCAGGTCGGGCCGGCGCGGCAGGATCTGCTTCAGGTAGCCAAGCAGGAAGTCGATGTTCAGGCTGCGTTCATGCGCCTCGTCGATGATGAGGGTGTCGTACTGGCGCAGCAGCGGATCGCCCTGGGTCTCGGCCAGCAGGATGCCGTCGGTCATCAGCTTGATCCAGGCGCCGGCATGCAAGCTGTCGTTGAAGCGCACCTTATAGCCAACCAGGTCGCCCGGCTGCGAATTCAATTCCTGCGCGATGCGCTTGGCGGTGGACGTCGCGGCAATGCGGCGCGGTTGCGTGTGGCCGATCAAGCCCTTGGCGCCGCGTCCGATTTCCAGGCAGATCTTGGGCAATTGCGTGGTCTTGCCGGAACCGGTCTCGCCACCGACGATGACAACCTGGTGGCGCCGCAAAACGTCGGCAATTTCTTCACGACGCGCGGAAACCGGCAATTCCTCCGGAAACACGATGTCGGGCAGGGGATTGCGCAGCGGGGGGGAAGGCTCCGGGGCCGGGGGGGCCGTGCGGCGGGCGCCCGGCTTGCGATGCCCGGATTTTTTCTGGGGTTCAGGTGCAGACATGGCTGGGCGAATTATAATGCGCCGGATGGAAAACCCGGTCCTGTTCGTCCAATGGCTGCGCTCGGTCGCGCCCTACATCCATGCCTTCCGTGGCAAGGTGTTCGTCGTGGCCTTCCCCGGCGAACTGGTCATGGCCGGTGCGCTGCCGGTGCTGGCGCATGACCTGTCGCTGCTGCATGCGCTGGGCATCCGGGTGGTAATCGTGCATGGCTCGCGGCCGCAAGTGCAGGAACAACTCGCGCTGCGCAATGTGCAAACCCGCTTCCACAATGGCATCCGCATCACCGATGCAGCGGCGCTTGAATGCGCCAAGGAAGCCGCTGGCGAACTGCGGCTCGATATCGAAGCGGC
>JAQGMC010000067.1 GCA_028292545.1 Paucimonas sp. | reverse complement strand
TAAAACTTATTTTCTTTTCTTTGGGTGAAGCCGGGAATTCGCCCCGGCGGGCGAGTAACTTTCTCTTGTCGCGACAAGAGAAAGTCACCAAAGAGAATCGCTCTCGGCACATGCGGTATCGATCGTGATACCGGGCCATGTGGGATCGGCGGCCTGGGCCGGTGGTTGGTTGCGTGTGGGGTTCTTTATTCTGCCTCTGGTTTGCTTCTTACCGGGACGCGCTAACCCGTCCTAATTTTATGGCGGTGATCTGCGGTGCGTTGTCTCTCCGGGCGACTGACCCTCTAGTTGGTCTGCAGGGTTTCGCTTGTTCCGCTTCTATCGGTTGATCGCCTGCCACTTCGTCTGTTGTAACCGCTCGCATCGCTGCGCTCGCTTGCTTGATGGCGCGGTTCGTTCCGTTTCGTACGACCGTTTCTAGAGCGCCGAATTTCGCGTCCCTGAAAGCCCCCTCCCTTTCAAGGGGAGGGCGGGGGTGGGGATGGGGTTGGCACCTAACGGTAGGTTGAACTGGCGCCATTCAAGCAGCAACAGTGCTTAACGCCCATGTATGCGCGCGATGACCCCATCCCCACCCTAACCCTCCCCTTGAAAGGGAGGGGATACCGAAGCTCCGCTCGGCGATGCAGGAGCGTGAAAACTCCTCCACCCCTTAAAGCCGGGGATACCGCAGCCTCAGTGCCCGGGCTTGCCGTAGCACGCATCAACTACCTGGTTCTTGAGGGCGAGCGATATTTTCGCGGCCATTTCCCTCAGGCTGGTCGCTGCTGCGGTCCGCTCGTTCTCAGGCAGTTTGGGTACCTGGCGCGCCAGGTCCAGCAAAAGCGCCGGACGCAGTGGCTTGTCGAGCCTGCCAACCTGCTCCACGAGCTTGTAGAAAAGCTTGAGCAAGGCGGCTTCGAGGTGTTTCACGCTTGAAGCGTGCTCGCCTTTTTCCCCGCTCTCGGCCTGCAGCGCGCGTAGCTGGTTTTCCAGGCCACTGGTCGCCAATTTCCGGAGAAGCGGTGTGCGCTCGGCCGCTGGCAGCCTGGCATCGTTTTTGATCAATACGAATGCCGCTTGCGGCTGGACCACCTGACTGGTCTTGCCGGGCAGGTCCGCTATGGCGGCCAGTAGCTCGCTTCGTGGCTTGCCGCTGTACGCCGACAGCTTCAGCACCTGTTTGAATGCATCTTTATCACCGCAGGCCAGCGCGCTTGTGCCCAATGTCGCCCACAGCAGGAATTGGTCCTGCGGACGCAGTTCCAGGCAGGACTTGATCAACAGCTTGAAACAAGCCTGGAATCCGTCGCCGGAGATGAGCCGGGCCAGGCCGCACAGCAGAACGGGCCGCGCGCCGCGCGGCATGGCGTCAGCGGCGGCAACAAGCTGTTTGAACAAGTGAAGCCAGGCGTCCGAAGCCAGCATCCTGCTGAATGCTCCAGCAAAAATAACAAGCACTTCACTGACCTGTATGAGCACCGGGGGCTGGTTTGCGCCTGCGGATGGTGAGGCGCCGTGAATTGCGTCGCCGCCGCTTGGCTTCTGGGCCGCCTGGATCAGCCTTTCGCACCAGGCGAGGCGGGCTTGGTCGTTCGCACGGGTCTCCAGTTGAGCGGCAAGTGCTTGTTGCAAAAGGTCCGTTCTATTTCCTGCCGCCAAAGCGCGCAGCAGGTCGCAGATGACCGACGGGCGCTCCTCCTCGGGCAATGCGTCGAGGTCGGCGTGAAAGTTTTTCCAGAACCGGCCCGGGACAGCGACTTCCGGTACCCACGTCAATAACCGGAGCTGCGTAAGAAAGTCACTACGCCGGGCTGTCTCGTGCGATGCCGTTAGTTCGCGCGACCTCAGTAAAAACGCCTCGATCTCCGACGGCCGGAGCTGGGCAATCCTTCGCCATAGCAGAGCCATGACGCTGTCGTAGTCTGGAACCGGTAGCCTGGTCGCCAGCCTTACTACACTGCAGGCATCTTTGGCGGTTGCCAAGCCTGGTGCAAATTCCCTGAGCACCTCAGTCAGGAGCACTCTGTCGTTGGCGTGACAGTGGACCGGGTCAGACGGCCATCCGGAAATATATTGCGATTGGAAATTGTCGACCAAGGGGCCAAGCACTTCTGCCTGACCTTTGTCCGAAAGCAGGACGCGCTGCTTTGCCACCTGGGAGCGATACTGCATCCTTTCGGGCGCAGGCAACTCCGCGGCAGTCATCAGTATTTCCTTGAGTAGCGCGGTCCGCTCGTTATCGTCAAATCCGCCAAGTTGGGCCCATACCAGTTCAAGCAGGCGGATGCATTCCTGCTCCTCCTTTTCCCACTCCGCGTAGCGCAGCGACAGGCATGGGGAGCGCCTTCTTTCGTGGAGCAGTGCACAAAGAATTTCCGCCTTCGCATTCGCAATGGCGTTTGCCTGTTTCACTATCTCCGTCGCAACGTTGGGGCTACGCAGCAGGTGACCAAGGTTCTTAATGACGGTTAACACGGCGTCTTTGCGCTGGCCGCTCCCATCCAGCGAGCTGATTTCCTGCAGCAGCGCCATGCATGCCGGTAATGCATCGCTGGCATACTCGAGCGCGCTTGCCCGCCACCCGTAACCGGTCGGACCGGCATACCGCTGTGGCAAGCTGTCCAGTGCGGCCCACAGGATCTTTTCCGCCCCAGCCCGCTCGGAGCGGGGAAGCCATCCGCGCTGCATCCAGAGGCGATCGATGAAAGGCAGGCGCGAGTCCGGCGAAAGCAGTTCATGACAAGCGGCGAGATTTGCAAACGCATCCGAACGGTGATCGACTTTTATCCATTGAAGCGACGCCGCAAGGTCGACAAACGATTTCTGCTTTACATCCTCGTCAAGCAGCGAGGCATTTTCGCGACAAGTATTGAGCGCTTCGCTAAACGCCATCGGGAACGAGCGCCTTACGCCATGCCGCGCGTCGTACTCCTTGACCGCGCTGGTCGCCCGGATAGTGTCCCTCCGAATCTTGGACAGTTCGTCGATGTGCTCCTGGCACAGGTGGTTGAAGAATTTGCAAGAGAGCGCGAGCCTGCGGGCGGGCACGGGCCCGAGCGACTTGATGATCAGTTTCAGTGGTTCTGCGGGCAGGATTGTGGTGATGTTGGAGACGGGCAGGGAAGCTCGTTGCTGCTTGGTGTTGATGGAGTGCGCCATGATTGCTTTGCCTGGTTGGCCGGAGGAACAAGTAGGGAACGCCTGATGGCGTCCGGTTCGCGGCGCCCGCTGCTTCCCCCGCAGTCCTTTGATGTAATTCCGGCAAAGTTGCTAAATAACTCGTCATCCAGCGTGCGCGTGCGGTACCAACTCGATTTTCCATTCACCGCAACCATCCGATATTTGTGCTGTCAGTGGGCAATACCCAACTGGATTCTCATGGCTACCAGCGTTTTCGACCTTTTCAAAATTGGCATCGGTCCGTCAAGCTCGCATACGGTCGGGCCGATGCGGGCTGCGCGCCTGTTCGCGCTGGGCTTGCAGCAGGATGGCTTGCTGGAGCGGGTTGCGAGCGTGCGCGCCGAACTGTATGGCTCGCTCGGCGCCACCGGCAAGGGGCATGGCAGCGACAAGGCGGTGCTGCTGGGCCTGGAAGGTGAAACACCGGAGGGCGTGGACCCGGATTCAGTGCCGGCCCGGCTGGCGGCAATTGCGGCGCGGCGCACGATACGCCTGCTCGGCCGTCATGACGTTGCCTACGATCCAGCCCAGCATTTGCTGTTCTACCGCCGCAAATCCTTGCCCTACCATGCCAACGGCATGTGCTTCACCGCCCTCGACTTGCAAGGGCAGGAATTGCGCAGCCGGGTTTATTACTCGGTGGGCGGCGGCTTCATTGTCAATCGCGATGCCGCCGCCTCCGACCGTTTCGAGCAAGACCAGACGCTGCTGCGTTTTCCCTTTTCCAGCGGGGCTGAATTGCTCGCGCATTGCCGGCGCGAAGGCATCAGCATCAGCCAGTTGATGCTCGAGAATGAAAAAGCCTGGCGCAGCGAGCAAGAAATCCGTAGCGGCTTGCTCAATATCTGGCGCGTGATGCAAGAGTGCGTCACGCGCGGTTGCGCGGCTGAAGGCGAATTGCCGGGCGGTTTCCACGTCCGTCGGCGCGCGCGCGAATTGCATCGCAGCTTGCTGGCGCATCCTGAAGGCAACCTGCGCGATCCGCTTACGGCGCTGGACTGGGTCAACCTGTATGCGCTGGCAGTCAATGAAGAAAACGCCGCTGGCGGCCGGGTGGTGACGGCGCCCACCAATGGCGCGGCTGGAATCATTCCAGCTGTGATGCATTACTACGACCGCTTCATTCCGGGCGCCAGTGAAGATGGCATCGTGCGTTTCCTCTTGACGGCCGGCGCGGTCGGCTTGCTGTACAAGCAGAATGCCTCGATCTCGGGCGCGGAAGTCGGCTGCCAGGGAGAGGTCGGCGTGGCTTGCTCGATGGCCGCCGCAGGCCTGGCCGAAGTGCTGGGCGGCACCGTCGGGCAAGTCGAGAATGCGGCCGAGATCGGCATGGAACATAACCTGGGTTTGACTTGCGATCCGGTCGGCGGACTGGTACAAGTGCCCTGCATCGAGCGCAATGCAATGGGTTCGGTCAAGGCCATCAATGCAGCCCGGATCGCGATGCGCGGCGACGGCCAGCATTTCGTTTCGCTTGACCAGGTAATACAGACCATGCGCGAAACCGGCGCCGACATGAAGCTCAAGTACAAGGAAACCTCGCGCGGCGGATTGGCGGTGAACGTGATCGAATGCTGATGGCGGTGCCACCAGCCTGAACATTCACGCCCACAGCGTGTCGATGGATCATTGCCAACCGGCCCCTTGCGTGGCCACGCATCCTGCCCAATCCATGAGTGACCGTTCCACCGTTTCGCCGAACAGCCTTGCCCCGGCAGCATCCGCGGGCCTGTTTCCCCCCATTGCGCCGCATCGCAGCGGCCACCTGCCCGTCGACGACTTGCATATCCTCTACTGGGAGGAATGCGGCAATCCAGCCGGCATGCCGGTGCTGTTCCTGCATGGCGGACCCGGCGGCGGTCTGTCGCCCGCGCACCGGCGCTTCTTCAATCCGGCGCATTACCGCATCGTGCTGTTCGACCAGCGCGGGGCAGGGCGCTCCACGCCGTTGGGTGAAGTGCGCGCCAATACCACGCCCTTGCTGGTCGCTGACATCGAACGCCTGCGCGTCATGCTCGGCATCGAACAATGGCTGCTGTTTGGCGGTTCGTGGGGGTCGACACTGGCGCTGGCCTATGGCCAGGCCCATCCCGAGCGTTGCATCGGCTTCATCTTGCGCGGCGTTTTTCTGTTCGGCGATGATGAAGTCGACTGGTTCCTGCAAGGCATGCGCTGGTTCTTTCCCGAAGTCCACGATGAATTCACCAGCCACTTGCCCGAAGACGAGCGCGCCGACCTGCTGCAGGCTTATGCCCGGCGCCTCTTCAGCAGCGACCCCGGCATCACCTTGCCTGCGGCCCGGGCCTGGGCGCGATATGAAGGAAGCTGTTCCTACCTGCGGCCCAATGCGCAAGCCGTGATGGATTTCAGCGCCGATCCGGTGGCGCTGGCCGTGGCCCGGCTGGAGGCGCATTACTTCCTCAACAAGGGCTTCCTCGAACCCGGGCAACTGCTGCGCGACATGGCGCGCATCAGCCACTTGCCGGCCGTGATCGTGCAGGGGCGCTATGACATGGTGTGCCCGCCGGCGACTGCGCTGCGCTTGCACCAAGCCTGGCCCGGGTCGCAGCTGGAATTGATTGCTACTGCCGGGCATTCCGCCATGGAGCCCGGCATCACCGAAGCCCTGGTGCGCGCAACCGATGCGTTTTGCCAGCGCGACCATGGCAGCCCGGGCCGTGCCTGATAGTCAGGGCCGGGTGCAGCGCGCCTGCTTCGGCTAGAATCGCGCCTGTTGATATTTGCAGGAAACCAATATGACTGATCATCAGGAAGCTGGCACGCCGTCGAACCCAAATGAGTTAGCCCATCTGTTTGAAAACAATCGGCAGTGGGCGCGCAAGATGTCGACGGACAATCCCGATTTTTTCCAGAAGCTGGCGGCCCAGCAGGCGCCGGAATACCTGTGGATTGGCTGTTCCGACAGCCGGGTGCCGGCCAATGAATTGCTGGGCCTGCTGCCGGGCGATGTCTTCGTCCATAGGAATATAGCCAATGTCATTGTCCATAGCGACTTGAACTGCTTGTCGGTGCTGCAGTTCGCGATCCAGTTATTGAAAGTCAAGCACATCATCGTGTGCGGCCATTACGGCTGCTCCGGCGTGCATGCGGCCCTGACCAACCGCCGCATCGGACTGGCTGACAACTGGCTGCGCCATGTGCAGGACGTGAACCAGAAGCATGGCCAGTACCTGGGCGCGGTCTTGCCCGAACGCGAGCGGCATGATCGCTTGTGTGAGCTGAACGTCATCGAGCAAGTGATCAATGTCAGCCAGACCACCGTTGTGCAAGATGCATGGGAACGCGGCCAGCAACTGGCTGTGCATAGCTGGGTCTATGACGTGCGCGACGGCTTGCTGCGCGAATTGAATTTGACGCTGGCAGGCCCGGATGACCTGGCCGTGAATCTGCCGGCCTGCATGGCGCGCTTCGAAGCAAGTGCTGAAAAATAAGGGCGCGGGGATAAAATAGGCGCCCTTCACGCCGGCCGCAAAATCGGTTGGCGCGCAAGCCGCTTTTATTTCAGTAGCAAACATGGCGAGCCAGCGTCCTTGTCGCGGCCTGCTTCACCAAATTCATCTGTATCAAAAGGAGTCAGTATGCGTTTTGCGACCATCGATTTGAATGGCACGCCCACGGTAGCCATTGTCAGCCGCGACAACCAGCGTTACTGGCCCGTCGCCGAAGTGCTGCCCGGCTTCCAGGGCGATATGGTCGACCTGATCCGGGCCGTACCGAATCCGCAAGCGCAACTGACGACCACAGGCGAAGGCAAACCCCTTGCCGGCATTCGCTTGCTGGCGCCGATTCGCCACCCGCGCCGCAATATTTTCCTGGTCGGCAAAAATTATCACGAGCATGCGAAGGAATTCAACCAGTCAGGTTTCGATGGTTCGAAGGAAGATGCGCCACCCCTGCCTTCGTTTTTCACCAAGCCCGCTTCCACCATCGTCGGGCCCAACGACGACGTGTTTTCGCATCCCCAGGCGACGCAGGAAGTCGACTATGAAAACGAATTGACGGTCATCATTGGACGGGGCGGCCGCGGCATCAGCCGCGCCGATGCCTATGGCCACGTCTGGGGCTATACGATCATCAACGATGTCACGGCGCGCGATTTGCAGAAGCAGGCGCGGCAGTGGTTCCTGGGCAAGGCGCTGGACACCTTTTGCCCGATGGGCCCGATGATCGTCACGCCCGATGAACTGGACCCGGAAAACCTGCAGCTCAAGACCTGGATCAATGGCGAACTGCGCCAGGACGCCAACACCGGCGACCTGATTTTCAACATACCGACCATCATTGAAGTGCTGTCGGCCGGCATGGCGCTGGAAGCGGGCGACGTGATTGCCACTGGCACTGCCGCGGGCGTGGGCATCGGCTTCAAGCCGCCCAAATTCCTGAAGCCGGGCGACGAAATGAAGCTGGAAATTTCCGGC
Source organism: Paucimonas sp. (assembly GCA_028292545.1). Taxonomy (GTDB): domain Bacteria; phylum Pseudomonadota; class Gammaproteobacteria; order Burkholderiales; family Burkholderiaceae_D; genus Lacisediminimonas. The sequence goes on along the minus strand of JAQGMC010000067.1, from coordinate 453 downwards.
ATCGGCACCCTGTTCAACCGCATGGTGTAGCGCTGCAGGCAGTGACTTGCACGCAGCCTGGCAGCGCGCCGCAGAAGCGCGCGCCAGGTTCATCTCACGCGCAAGACACGGGAAAACAGCGATCGACCTTTGACTGAATTAGAGGAGACAAAAAAATGAAGACATTTGCACACCGGGCCGGCGCCACCAGCCGCGCCATGCTCGGCCTGCTGCTGGCAGCCATGTTTGCCGCGCCAGTGCTGGCGCAGGATGCCTGGCCCTCCAAGCCAGTCACGATGATCGTGCCTTTCCCGCCGGGCGGGGTGGCTGACACGGTGGCGCGGCCCGTTGCCCAGGCACTGACGCGCGAGTTGAAACAGTCGGTCGTGGTGGAAAACAAGGGTGGGGCGGGCGGCGCAATTGGCATGGGTGCGGTGGCCAAGGCGGCGCCGGATGGCTACACAATCCTGATGT
>JAQGMC010000062.1 GCA_028292545.1 Paucimonas sp. | reverse complement strand
CGATGACAGCCTCGCCCTGCTCCAGCCTGGCCACCAGGCGGCGCGTCAGGTCGGAGCGGTTCATGACGCGTGCCGATGCGCGGGTGACGGCCTTGTCGATGTTTGCCATGACGTTTCCTTTAGTCTTGTTTGCCGGCGGCGTTTTTCTTGGTCAGCAAGGGCGACAGGATGATGGCCGCCGGCGCCTGCGTCGAAAAAGCCTGGCGAATCATCTGGTCGGTGACGAATTCAACGTCATCCAGGCGCTCGATGGCGAAATGCTCGATGCCCAAGGTCTGCAACACCGGCCGCATGGTGCGGCACACGATAGCCTGGCCGAGTTGATGGTCGCCGATGGTGCCGCGCTCGGAAATCATCATGACCAGGGGGATCTGGTAGGGCACGGCCAGCGAAGCCAGCACATTGGGCAGCGTGGCGAAGCCGCTGGTCTGCATCAGCACGATGCCGCGCGTGCCGCCCATATACGCGCCAGTTACGATGCCCACCGCTTCTTCCTCGCGCGCCGGGCACACGACGGTGAAATAAGGGTCGGCGTGCAGGGCCTTGATCAACGGCGACAGCACATTGTCGGGCACGTAGGCAACCAGCTTGACCTGGTTTTCCTTGAGCACCCGGACAACGATGTCGTACCAGGTCGGGTTATCGGCGGGCATGGGCGTTGTTGTCTCTTGTTGGTTGAATGGCTGGTGGCGCTGGTGGCGGGATGTGCTGTGCAATCGCCTGCCTTGCGCCGCTTGAAAAGATCATAGGCGCGCGGTTTGATGAAAACAAACAACTAGTTTTTGTGCATTGATCGGTTTTGACGATAAAGGGGCGCGCTTCGATGGTGTTTGCAACTGGCGCAAAAGAGAACCTGCGAACGTGCGTTGACCCCATCCCCACCCTAACCCTCCCCTTGAAAGGGAGGGGATACCGAAGCTTCGCTTGACCAGGCAGGACCAATAAAGCTCCCTCCCTTTCAAGGGGAGGGCGGGGGTGGGGATGGGGTCAACGAAACGCAAAAGGATCATCGCTGCACCACCCCAACCCTCAATCCTCTTTCAACTTCAACCTGCTCGGCATCCGCTTCTCGATTGACCATTTCAACAGCGCCGCGCTGCGATAAATCCCGTGCGCGAATTTCCCGTAAGGCAGGGTCAGGAACAAGGCCATCACCGTGCCCAGGTGCAAGGCCAGCATCACGGCCATCGCCCGCGTATCCCGCAGCACCAGCAAAGCCAGTCCGGTCGCGCTCACCAGCAGCAGCAAGAGAATGAAACCGCGATCCATCGGCTTTTGCGCCGCATCCCCATGCAAGGGATGGCGTCGCAGGTTCAGCCACAACAGCCCAGCCGGACCAACCAGCAGCCCGATGCCGCCCACCGTGCCCAGCACAACCGGCAAACTCGTCAGCGCATACGGCGCCTGCAAGCCCAGCACGTAGTGATACAGCGTGGCTACGCTGGTGGAGGCAAAGCACAACAGGAAACCGTAAAAGGTCGCGTGATGGAAACGCCGGCGCAGCAGCGTGAAGCGGTCGCTCTCTTCATTGCAGCCCTCGCCATGCCCGCCATCGAGGTACTTCAGCCGCGCCACATGATGTGCCGCCTCGCCTACCGCCGCGCCACTGGCATGGTCCAGGAAGCGCGGTTCCGTCACGTTGCGCCAGAAATTGCGCACCCCGATTCCCAGAGCCAGCACGGAAAACCCGAAAGTCACGCCAAACATCAACACCAGCGTGTTGTGCGGGAAGATTGCGTAGAAATTGCCCGCCAGCGGCGGATGCACCAGCGCGCCCGTCATCAGCAAGGTCAGCACCAGGAACAGGCCCAGGCCGCCAGCCAGCGCCAGCGCCGTCGTCATGCCGGCGCGCTTGTACAAAGCGCCCAGCGGAGCCGGCCACGCATATTCGGCATAAGTCTCGACCCGCGCCCTGGCCATCGCTTGCGGGATGTTGACCGCGAATTCATGCGGCGGCGCGTACTGGCAGGCGTGCAGGCAGGCGCCGCAGTTGTGGCACAGGTTGGCGAGGTAGTGGATGTCGGCTTTGGCAAACTCCAGCCGCCGCGTCATCGCGGGAAATACCGCGCAAAAACCTTCGCAATAGCGGCAGGCATTGCAGATCGTCAGCTGGCGGTCGACCTCTGCCTCCGCGGCCGTCAATGCGGCGCTATGCAGCACCCGGGTCGTGACCCTTGCTTCCTCTACCAGGGCCTCAAGCTGTTGCACGTTCTGCTCCCCGTTGTTGTCCCTTCTGTTGGCTAGCTGCCGTCATTGCAGCCTTGGCCGCTTCCACGCCAGCAATGCGCCCGAATGCGGTGCCGATCGCCATGCCGACGCCGGCGGTGTAGCCCTTGCCCAGCACATTCCCGGCCATCATCTCGCCGGCCACAAACAAGTTGTCGCTTGCAACGCCGCCGAAATGCACGCGCGAACGGGTGTCGATTTTCAAGCCAAGGTAAGTGAAGGTAATGCCGGGCCGCAGCGCATAAGCGAAGAATGGACCCTGCTCGATCGGCGTCGCCCAATGCGTTTTGGCGGGCGTGAGGCCTTCGGTATGGCAATCGTCCAGCACCGCATGGTCAAACGTGCCGACGCGGCAGGCGGCATTGAATTCATTTACCGTGCGCATGAAGATGGTTTCATCCAGGCCGAGCTTGCGCGCCAGCTCCGGCAAGCTGTCAGCCTTCACGCCGGGGAATACCGGCGGCATGAAGCGGCCAATCGCGCGGCTGTCGATGATGGAATAGCCGATCTGCCCCGGCTGTTGCGCCACCAGCCGCCCCCAGATGGCATAACGCTTGGGCCAGAAATCCTCGCCTTCATCATAGAAGCGCACCGCATTGCGGTTGACCATGATGCCAAGCGAAACACAATCCACGCGGGTGCAGATGCCGCCGTCATACAGCGGCGCGCGGGCGTCGATTGCCACGCAATGGCTTTGGGTCGGGTCGCCGATGATGTCGGCGCCGGCGCCCATCATGAATTTGAGCAGCACGCCCATGTTGTAACGCGTGCCGCGGATCAGGAAATTGTCAGCCGGCCATTCGCCATTGACTTCGCCCCAGGCTTCGCGTTGCCAGGCGATATTGGATTCAAAGCCGCCGCAAGCCAGCACGCAAGTCCTGGCCTGGATGCGCTCGCTGCCGATGCGGGCCGCAACGAAGCGGCCATTGTCCAGTTCCAGCGCATCCACCGGTGCGTCGTAACGCACTTGCACGCCGAGCGCTTCGGCGCTGCGGTAATAGGCATTGACCAGCGCCTTGCCGCCACCCATGAAGAAGGCATTGGTGCGCGCCACGTGCAGGGTGCCCGACAGCGAAGGCTGGAAGCGCACGCCATGTTTCCTCATCCAGTCGCGGCAATTCGACGAGGCGCGGATCGCCATGCGCGCCAGCGTTTCATCGGTCTGGCCGCCTGTCACCTTCAACAAGTCTTGCCAGTATTCTTCCTCCGGATAGGCTTCGACCAGCACATCCTGCGGCGCATCATGCATGCAGCGGATGTTGCGCGTGTGCTGGGAATTACCGCCGCGCCAGGCACGCGGCGCAGCCTCCAGCAGCAGCACGGAAGCACCTGCTTCGCGCGCCATCAGGGCTGCGCACAGGGCGGCATTGCCGCCGCCTATCACCAATACGTCCACCAATACGTCCGGCTTCAAACAAGTCTCCTCTGGTGCCGCTTGCAGGCCACCGGATGTTGCGGCGACGCGAGCTGGCCGCCGGTAATGCTGCGCTGGTCGCAGTTGGTGCGAAGCCTGCGCCTTATGCGGCTGGCTTGGGCGCCTCCGGCGGCGGCGCGGTGATATAGCTGCCGCGGCCGCTGGCAATCAGCGCGCCAGCCTGATCGTAAATCTGTGCTTCGCAAACCGAAAACTGCTTGCCGAATTTGATGACCTTGCCCTTCACGGTCAAGTCGCCGGGCTTGGCGAGGCGGTGGTAATCCACCCGCATGTCGATCGTTGGCACCGGCCGACCGATGTTTTTCACCAGCGCAAAGTCGGCGGCGAAGTCGATCAGCGCGGCCAGTATGCCGCCATGCGTTTGCATCAGCTTCAAATTGGCTACCCACTCCGGGCGCCAGGTGGCTTTGACCTCGATCGAATCCTCGCCCAGGTCCAGCACCTTGAGCCCGAGCCAGCTCAGGTAGGGGCCGCGGTCGATCAGTGCCTGCACGTCTTCGAGTGTCATGTTGGGTCCTGTTATGTGCTGCTGGTGTGGTGCTGGTGTGCTGCTGCTGGTGTGCTGCTGCTGGTGTGCTGCTTGCGGATTGCCTGTGCTTGGGCGCTGGCGGCTCTTCAGCCGCCCTGCGCTTCAAGCCTTGGCGGCTTCCTGTAATTCCCGGGCGCGCGTTTCCAGCGTGCGGCGGTCGATCTTGCCCACCGTATTGGTCGGCATCGAATCCACGAAATGCACTTGGCGCGGATACTGGTAAGGCGGCGCATTCTTCAGTGCGTGCTGCTTGACGGCTTCGGCATCCAGTGTCGAACCCTTGCGACGGACGATGAAAGCAACCGGAATCCGGTGCTTGATCTCGTCCGGGATCGGCACCACCACCGCTTGTTCGATATCCTCATGCCGCTCCAGCATCAGTTCCACTTCGAGCGGATAGATGTTGTGGCCGCTGGAGACAAACATGTCGTCGGAGCGGCCGATGAAGTAATACCAGCCTTCTTCATCGCGGCGCAAAATGTCGCCGGTGTTGTACCAGCCATCCTGCACGCGCTTGGCGGTTTCTTCCGGGTTGTTGACATAGCCATTCATCATGCCGGGGCCGCGCACCAGCAGCGTGCCGAAATTCTCGTCCGCGCCGCCGATGAGGCGGAATTCATTGCCCGCCACGGGCCAGCCGATCGAATGACGCGGACGTTCCAGCTTGCGCTCGGGATGCGGCCCGAACAGTGCGGCACTGACTTCGGTGATGCCAAAGATTTGCACGATTTCCGCCTTCGGAAACAGGGCCGCCACATCGTCGATCAGCACGTCGGATGCTGGCGCGCCGCCCATCGTGGCCAGGCGCACATACGAGAAATCCTTGCCCGCCAACAGGTCGCGCTGCTGCATCATCATGGCGAAAATCGTCGGCACGCCGGACACCACGGTCAGCTTGTAGCGGTCAATGTTTTCGACATACTTGCGCGCGTCGAACTTGCGCATCAGGATCACGGTCGAGCCACCGACCAGCACGCACTTGATCGAATTCATGCCGTGCTTGTGATACAGCGGCGCCGCCACGATCATGCGGTCGTCCGGGCTGAAGTCGCGGTCGGTTGAAATCGTCTCAGCCACCCAGGTATGCGCGCGGTGCGACAGCATCGCGCCCTTGGGACGGCCAGTGGAGCCAGAGGTATAGGCGTGGAAGGCGACATCGTCGCGATCCGGAACGCGGGCTGTGAACGGGCCCGGATCCTGGAACGCCTTGTAACCCTGCCCGGTCGCATCGTCGAATTCAACGACGGGAATATCTTCGGGGCACAGGTGGCGCACGCCGGCTTCCGTGAAAATCAATTTCACGCCAGAGTTGCGCACGACCCAGTCGATCGTATCCTTTGGTTGCAGGATGTTGATCAGCACCGGCACCACGCCGGCGCGCATGGCGCCGTAAAACGCTTCCAGGAATTCAGCCCGGTTACCCGACAGCACGCCCACCCGTTCGCCTGGCTGGAAACCGCGTTTGAGCAAGCCGCGCGCCACTGCATCGCAGGCATCGTTATAGGCGCGGTAACTGATTTCCCGCGGCGTGTCGCCCGACAGGTCAATGATGGCGGGCCGTTCTTCATTGCGGAATTCCAGTCCGATGCAACCAAGGTTCTGGTAACGCGGGACGCGCGCCGTGGCGCTTGCTTTGTCGCTCATGCTCATGCTTTTTTCCTGGTGCGGGTTCTGGCGTTCGACCGGCGGCTAGAACCGGCGGCTAGATGGTGATGATGACTTTGCCAAACACGCGCCGCTCGTCGAGCATGCGCACGCCTTCGGCTGCCTGTGCCAGCGGCAGCACCTTGTCGATCACGGGCGCAATTTTTTTCTCGGCCACGAAGTTGAGGCAGGCGCGGATATCGTCCGGCACATAGGCGCGCGAACCGATGATGTCCATTTCACGGAACCAGACGAAGCGGATATCGATTTCGCAGTTGTGGCCCGCGGTTGAGCCGCAGGTCAGGATGCGGCCATTGGTGGCCATGCAGCGCTGGGTCGGTATCCAGGTATCGCCGCCGGTGAAGTTGATGGCGACATCGACGCCCTTCTTGCCGGTGGCAGCCCACACCGCCTTGGAAAAATCGGGATTGGCAGCGTAGTCGATCACATGGTCGGCGCCCAGTTCTTTCAGGCGGCGCGCTTTTTCTTCGCTGCTGGTGCATGCATAGACTTCGCAACCTGCCATCTTGGCGAACTGCAGGCAGGACACGCCCACCCCGCCGCTGGCACCCAGGATCAAGACTTTCTCGCCTGCCTTCAAGCGGCCGCGGGTAAACAGCATGCGGTGCGAGGTGCCATAAGCGATGGGCAGTGCTGCTGCTTCTTCGAAGCTGACGCCTTCCGGCATCTCGATCAACTGGCGCTGGTCGACGGCGATGAACTCACACAGGCCGCCGTTGCCGTTTTCACCCAGCACGCCGCCTTCCGGGAAGCGCGGGAACAGCACGACTTTCTTGCCGATCCAGTCCTTGGAGACGCCTTCACCAACTTCGCGCACGATGCCGGCGACGTCGCCGCCCGGGATGCGCGGCATCTTGGTCGGCAGGTCCGGCATGCCGTGCAGGACGAACACGTCCATGTAATTCAATCCGCAAGCCTTGACTTCGACGAGGGCCTGGTTGGGAGCGGGTGCCGGCACCGGCCATTGGTCGAGCTTCATTTGCTCGACGCCGCCATGCTGCTGGATGGCGACGACTCTCATCGTTGTTGTCATGACTTCCTTTGCTTCGTTATAGACGGGTCCCCGGGGCGCAAGGAAACCCCCCAGCCCCGAGGCAATGGTAAAAGCCGTGTTTATCGAAAACAAATAGTTAGTTTTGCTGGATTATTCGGTGGCGGCGATGAATGGAGTGGTGATTGCAGATGCAGGCTGGCCAGCCGCCCGCCTGTGCATTGGCGCCAGTTGAACCGGCCCCTGCCCGGAGTTGCAATCGACACCAGTCAATCCACCCTGACGGCGTAGCTCGCAATTGGATGGGCAACGGGGCCTCTCACACGGCTGCGAACGCGCGTTGACCCCATCCCCACCCTAACCCTCCCCTTGAAAGGGAGGGGATACCGTAGATTTGACGGACTATGCAGGAGCTTGGAAAGCTGGCGGGACAGTGGCCATTACCAGCAAGACAAACGACAACCCCAACGCCAAGCAAGCGAGCGCAGCGATGCGAGCGGTTACAACAAACGAAGTGGCAGGCGATTAACCGATAGAAGCGAAACAAGCGAAACCTGCGGACCCCCCTAGAGGGTCAGTCGCCAGGAGAGACAACGCACCGCAGAACACCGACATAAAATTCGGACGGGTTAGCGCGTCTCGGTAAGAAGCAAACCAGAGGCAGAATAAAGAACCCCACACGCAACCAACCACCGGCCCAGGCCGCCGATCCCACATGGCCCGGTATTACGATCGTGACCGCATGTGCCCAGAGCGATTCTCTGTGGTGACTTTCTCTTGTCGCGACAAGAGAAAGTTACTCGCCCGCCGGGGCGAATTCCCGGCTTCACCCAAAGAAAAGAAAATAAGTTTTATAAAAACAAACAACCAACGCCTGCGGCAAACCAACCCGTAGCCTTGACGAACCATGCACAGCCACGAAAGCTCCCTCCCTTTCAAGGGGAGAGCGTGGGTGGAGTTGTCACCTAACGGTAGGCTTGAACCCCGGATGGGGCCGGCACCTGACGATAAATTGAACCGCCCCCAAACCAACCCCGCTTAATCCAAACCCTCCAACGCCTGCCGCGCCATCCTCATCACCCCTTCAAACGAGCTAGCCGCCGCAATAAACCGCCCGTTATGGCAAAAATGCGCATCCGCCACGCCAGTAACGGCAGCCAAGTCCGCGCCCCGCAAACCCGCCCAGGCCGCTGGCAAATCCCGCCGGGCTTCGAAATTATCCGGATTAGCCGGCACCGTATGCAACATGTAGCGATCTTCACTATTGCTATAAGCAACCACAAACTGCACCGCCGGCATTTCATTACGCACCAACGAAGTCCACGGCAGCGAAGCATTGTCCAGCAGCAGCACCCTCCCCTCTTCCAGCCGCCGGCCCTGCCGCACTTCCTGCAGCGCCGTGATGCTGCCAATGCGATAGCGCACGGCATTGCCGATGATCTCACGCACAAAGTCAAGCGCCAGCTTGAAGCGCGTCATCCGCAGCGCCTCTGCGGCGGCGCCGCTGCCCGCTTGCTTTTCATCGATCCAGTTTGGATTGAAGCCCGAAATGACAGCCGACAAGCCAAACCCGCCGGGTGCACTGCGGGCGGCGCCAGTGTCGGACATGTCCAGGTATTGCACGAGGTCCGCATCGATCGCATCGGCAATCTGGCGCAGCTGCGTGGCTGTGACCGCACTGGCGGCATAGCCCGGCGTCGACCTGGCGATGCTGTCAACGCAAGCCGCACCATGCTCTTTCCACACCAGCCCGGCGCTGGCATACGTCACGCCCGAAGACCGGGCGCCTTCAAAGCCTTTCTGGTGATGGTCAAACCGACCGCGCGCCGGATCCCATTCGCCGCCGACATCGACCACGAAATCGGCAGTGGCCAGCAAGGCATCATCGCGCGTGCGGATCAGTTCGCTGCCGGGGAACAGCAAGTCAAGCGTGGCGACGCCCCACACATCGTCTGCGTGGAACTTGCCGGAGTGGGTGGCGATGATCATGTCGGTGCTGGTCGGTGCTGGTGCTGGTCGGTGCTCGGAGATGGGCTGGCGGATCACGCCGTGACCGGCGCCCCCGGCCACAGCATAGCCGATCGCGGCAGCAAAGCGACGGTATCCCGCCGTTTCAAGGGAGGATCAGAGCCGGAACGGGGTCACGTGCCTTCACGCTTGCCCCGGATGATGGCAAGCGCAACCGCGCCCTCCCCCTTCATTCCAGGCGCCGCCCGCGTCCCACGCCCGTCCCTCCCGGCGGCACCAGCGGATGCTCCAGTGTCGCTGGCGCCAGCGCATGGCTGGCCGGGCCGTGCAGCACTTCGCCATCAGTGTCGAAGCGCGAGCCGTGGCAGGGGCAATCCCAGGATTTTTCTGCCGAATTCCACGCCACTGAACAACCCAGGTGGGTACAGGCCGAGGACAGCGCATGCAAGCCGCCGTCATCGTCGCGATAGACCGCCAGGCGGCGTAGCCCTTCGCGCACGATGGCGCCCTCGCCGGGAGGAATTTCAGCCGCTGAATCGACTTCACCGGGACTCAGCCACTGCGTGTAACGGCTCAATGTATTGACTTGCTCACGCACGAATTCACCCAGGCCGCGGGCTGGCGTGCGCGCCGGGTCATAGAGGGCGGCCCAGGCATTGTCACGACCCTGCACCAGGTCGCGCACGAGCATGGCGCCGGCAGTGCAATGCGTCATGCCATTGCCAGAGTCGCCAGTGATCAGGTACACATCCGGGTCGCCGGATGGATCGCGCCCCAGGTAGGGCAGGCCGTCGGACGGCTCCATCACTTCGCCGGACCAGCGATAGGCGACGCCGCGCGAGCTCGGGAAGCGGGCCATGGTCCAGGCTTCGAGTTCGGCATAGCGGTGCTGTGGATGGCCATCCTGGCCCACCTTGTGGTCGGCGCCGCCGACAACCAGGATATCTTCATCGGCCGCGCCGCCGGACGATTCGAGCCGCACGTAATGATAGGGCTCGGCCGTATCCCACATCAGTATCGCCGGCACGCTGCCCTTCGGTATGCGCATGCCGATCACATAGGTGCGATACGCCGCCTGCTTGGTATGCATCGTCACGCGTTCATGGAAGGGCGTGTTGGTCGCCACCACCACCGACTGCGCCCGGACCCGGCCAAACTGGGTCTCGATGACCTGGCGCTGGCCTTCGCGTCGAATAGCGCTGGCACGGGTGCCGGTGTACAGCAGGCCGCCGTGCCGCGCCAGCGCAGCCGCCAGGCCGTTGAGGTATTTAAGCGGGTGGAACTGGGCCTGGTCGCGGAAAAGCAGCGCGGGCCCGGTATCGAAGGCCACGCCCGGCGCCCGTTCCAGCAACTGCACTGGCACGCCAGCCTTGCGCGCGGCGCGGTATTCGCGATCGATGTCGGTCCATTTTTCGCGAACCGGTGCAAACAAATAACCGTTCAGCCGGGTGAATTCGCAGTCGATGCCTTCCACGGCAATCAGGTTTTCCACCATCCCGATTGCAGCGGAATAGCTCTGGGCCACCAGGCTGGCGCCCTTTTTTCCAAACTTTTTTTCTATCTGGAAATACCTTTCATCCGGCGGGAAGAAATGCGCAGTCGTACGGCCCGTTTCCCCGGCGCCCACCTCCATCGCTTCCAGCACCATCACGCGCCGTCCTTCACGCGCCAGCAGCAGGGCTGTCGTCAATCCGGCGATGCCGGCGCCAATCACGCAAACCTCGATTTCTGCATCGCCTGGCAAGTTGGGACTGGCAGGCGCACTGGCGGTGGCGGCCCAGAGGGAAGTGGAACCGGCTTGCTTGCTCATGAGCATCTCCTGCGCGTGGCGGACGGTGAATTTATGACAAGGCCAAGTGCGCGATGTTTCCGTCGCCATTTGCGCAAAGCTGCGCTTCTCTGCAATGAAGCTGTTTTATGGAAACTTTGTCACGTAAGCCGATGTCACAACGAGGATGCAACTACAAGACCTTCCCTCGTCCACCGAACTGGCGGTGTCCGCAACGGCGGCGCAGCGGCGCACTTCCCTGTCGCCCTGGCTTCTGGCCGCCCTGATGTTGTTCACGTCGCTGGCGCTGACATGGCTGTTGTGGCACGTTGCCCGGGAGGAAAATTTTGACAGCCTGCATGGCGAATTCCAGTCCGCTTCACGCGAACTCAGCCAGCGTCTCGAGCAACGCATGGCGACTTATGAACAAGTGCTGCGCGGCGCCCAAGGCCTGTATTTCGCTTCGCAGGAAGTGACGCGTCGCGAGTTCGCTGAATATGTGCGCGCCCTGCGACTGGAGGAAAACTATCCCGGCGTGCAAGGTGTGGGCATTGCCGAAGTGGTGCGGCGTAGCGAATTGCCGGCGCATGTCGATGCGATCCGGCGCGAAGGCATACCGAACTACGCGATCTGGCCCGCTGGCGAACGCGCCATCTACACCGCCATCACGCGTCTTGAACCCGCTGACGGCTCGAACAAGCGCGCCCTCGGCTATGACATGTTCTCCGATCCGACCCGGCGCCAGGCGATGGAACAGGCGCGCGACACGGGCCGGGCTGCGATATCGGCCAAGGTCAGGCTGGTGCAGGAGCTGGGCGTGGACGAGCAGGCTGGCATGCTGATGTACCTGCCCCTGTACCGGCCATCCATGCCCACCGGCACGCTGGAGGAAAGGCGGGCCGCATTCTATGGCTGGATCTATGCCCCATTCCGCATGCATGACTTGATGGCCGGGCTGGGCGTAGCGCGGCCGGGCGACGTCAACATCCGGCTGTTCGACAGCGAATCGGTGGCCGAGGAAAACAAGCTGTTCGATTCCAGCCCCGGCCGCGACCGCAGCGCAGCGCTGATGCATAGCGTCGAGATGATGAATATTGCAGGCCGCACCTGGACCCTGGCGGTCGACTCGCAGCCGCAGTTCGATGCCGCCACCGGGCGCGGCAAGCCGGTTTACATGGCAACCGCCGGCATTGCGGGCAGCCTGCTGCTGTCGCTGCTGATCTTTTTGCTGGCCAGCGGCCGGGTGCGGGCCGCAAGGCTGGCGCATGACATGACGCTGGAATTGCGGCGCACGCGCGACCAGCTTGAAGTGCGGGTGCAGGAACGCACTGCCGACCTGCGCGCCACCAATTCCGCGCTGAACAAGGAAATCACCGAACGCCGCAAGATAGAAGCTGACCTGTTCGCATCGCGCGAGCGGCTGGCTTCAGTATTTGACGCCGTCTCCGATGGCCTGGTGGTGCAGGCGCGCGACGGCAGCTTCATCGAACTCAATCGCGCGGCCGAGGGAATCCTCGGCTTGACCGCGCGCCAGATGGAAGGCGGGCGCTCGCTGTCGGATTTCATGATCACCGTGCATGAAGACGGCAGCCTGTTCGATGCCGCCCTGCACCCATCCTCGATGAGCGTGGCGACCGGCCTGCCGCAACGCAATGTCGTGATGGGCCTGGTGCGCCCGGACCGCAGCCAGCGCTGGATCTCGATCAACACCGAGTTGCTGTTCGATGCAACCGGCGAAGTCGACCTGGTGGTCAGCAATTTCTCGGATGTCACCGACAAGAAAGCGTCGGAAGAGTTGATCTGGCACCAGGCCAATTATGACGCGCTGACCGGGTTGCCAAACCGGCGCCTGTTCCAGGAACACCTGGAAACGGAAATGAAAAAGTCGGAACGTTCGCAATTGCCGTTGGCGCTGATGTTCCTTGACCTGGACCGTTTCAAGGATGTGAACGACACGCTTGGCCATGACATCGGCGACGTGCTGTTGAAGGAAGCGGCACATCGCTTGCGCAGTTGCGTGCGCGCCAGCGATACCGTGGCCCGGCTGGGCGGCGATGAATTCACCATCATCCTGTCCGAACTGGACAGCCTGGCCCATATTGCGGTGGTGGCGCAAAACATACTGCACCGCATGTCCGAGCCATTCAAGCTTGGCATCGAGTCGGCCTACGTGTCAGCCAGCGTCGGCATTACCCTGTTCCCGCAGGATGCGACCGATATCGACACCCTGCTCAAGAATGCCGACCAGGCGATGTACAGCGCCAAGAACCAGGGCCGCAACCGCTATCGCTATTTCACCGAATCGATGCAGCAAGCCACCCAGGCCCGGATGTGGATGGCAAACGAGTTGCGCACCGCCTTGTCGCGCGGGCAATTCCAGTTGGTGTACCAACCCATCGTCGACCTGGTCACGGGCCAGGTTTACAAGGCCGAGGCCCTGATCCGCTGGAAGCATCCAACGCGCGGCTTCATCGACCCGTCAGTCTTCATTCCGATTGCGGAAGAAACCGGCCTGATCGTGGAAATTGGCGAATGGGTTTTCCGCGAAGTTGCGGCCCAGGTCAAGCACTGGCGCGACCACGAACGCCGCAGCTTCCAGGTCAGCATCAACCGTTCGCCGGTACAGTTCCGCACCCGCACCGGACGCACCGATTCCTGGACCGACTTCCTGCGCAAGCTCGGCGTGCCGGGGCAATCGATCGCGGTGGAAATCACGGAAGGCTTGCTGCTGGAGCCCAATGCAATGGTGGTCGACCAGCTGGCTGAATTGCGTGAAGCCGGCGTGCAAGTGTCGCTCGACGATTTCGGCACTGGCTATTCGGCGCTGTCGTACCTGAAGAAATTCGATATCGACAGCTTGAAAATCGACCAGTCCTTCGTGCGCAACCTGGAAGCAAATTCAGAAGACATGGCATTGTGCGAAGCCATCATCGTGATGGCGCACAAGCTCAATATCAAGGTGATTGCCGAAGGCGTGGAAACCGAGCAGCAGCGGCGCCTGCTGGCCGACGTCGGTTGCGACTTCGCCCAAGGTTACCTGTTTTCGCGCCCGGTGCCGGCGGACCAGTTCGAATTGCTGTAAGCGCCGGGCAAGCCGCTTCGGTAAACCGCTTCAGCCAGCCGCTTCACCCAGCCAGCTTGCGCCAGGCTGCGGTGCGCCCCATCTCGGCGCGCAGCGCATGCACCAGGTCCTGCACGTCATAAGGTTTGGCCAGCACCCGCACATCGTCAACCGGCACCCGGTCTTGCGTATAGCCGGTGGCCAGCACCACATGCGTCTCCGGATAATTGCGCTGCACGGCCTGGGCCAGCGCAATGCCGTTGATGCGGCCCGGCATCACGATGTCGGAAAACACCAGGTCGAAAGGCCCCTGCGCGCCCAGCGCTTGCAAGGCATCGTCGCCATTTTCAGCCACTGTCACGTCAAAGCCGCTGGCTTGCAGCGAAGCGACCACCACTTCACGCACCAGCGCATCATCCTCGACGAACAGCACACGCCCGCGCGCGCGGGGACCGGCTTCGGCCGGCGCCGCATCCTTGTCCACGCCGGGCAGCGCGCGCTGGCTGCGCGGCAGATAGATTGTGACCCGGGTGCCGCGGCCGGGCGTGCTTTCCAGCAGCAGCGTGCCGCCGCTCTGGCGCGCAAAACCGTAAGCCTGGGGCAAGCCCAGGCCGCTGCCCGCGCCAACCGCCTTGGTGGTGAAGAATGGGTCGAGCGCCTGGCTGATCACTTCCTGCGGCATGCCCTGGCCACTGTCGGCCAGCATGATGACGACATAGTCGCCCGGCGCCAGCTCGTCGGGCGGGCTGTCCAGCGTCTCGTTATGCACTTCCAGGCGCAGCCTGCCGCCTGCGGGCATGGCGTCGCGCGCATTGATGCACAGGTTCAACAGTGCCAATTCCAGCTGCAGCGGATCGAGCGTCGCGGCCCAGACATCGTCATCAAGTCCGAGTTCGAATTCGATATGCACCGGCAGCGCGCCCTTGAGCAGCGGCAGCGTATCGCGGATGTGGCGCCCCACGTCCAGCGTGACCATGCGTGCTTCCTGGATGCGGCCAAAAGCCATCAATTGCCGCGTCAGGTCGACCGCGCGCCGCACGGCGCGGTCGCAGGTTTCCAGCATCGCCTTGACCTTTGGGTCGGATGAACTGAGCTGGGCAATCTGCAAGCCGCTGGTCAGGGTTTGCAACACATTGTTGAAGTCGTGCGCAATGCCGCCTGTGAGGCGCCCGAGCGCTTCCAGCTTTTGTGACTGCAGCAGCGCGCGCTGGGTGCGCTCGGCTTCCGCCACGGCTTCTGACACCTTGCGCTGCAGCTGCGCTTCGGCGCCGCGGATCGAGCTGCTGGCATTCTTGATTTCGGTTGCCACCGCATCCAGTTCCAGGATGCCCGAATGCGGCGGCTGCGCCTGCTCGCTGCGGCCAAGCTGTTCGGCCGCCAGCCGCAGCGATTCGATCGGCCGCGCAATGCGGCGGCCGATCATGGCTGCTGCCAGCACGCCCAGGCCAAGTATGGTCACCAGCGCCCCGCCCATCAGCAGCGCCGCCTGCAGCGCCGGTTCGCGCAATTGCGCCTGCGGCACGCTGACCACGAAAGTGAATCCCGACTTGGGGGCACGGCTGAAGAAAGCATTGACCGGCTCGCCGCTCAAAGACTGGCCCACGTGTTCACCTTCGGCCATCGTATCGAGCTTTTGGCGGATCGGTCCATTGGCAGTCATGCCGACGAAGCGATCCGGGTCGCGCGTGCGCGCCACGATTACGCCGTTGCGATCGAGTATGGTGCCGACCCAGGCCGTGGGCAATTGCTGCCTTTCCAGCAGGCGCTGCAGTTCGGCGGCGCGGATTTCCATCACCAGCACGAAGCGCAGCTTGCCGTCGCGCCGCACCAGGCTGCGCAGCGCGATCGCCAACTGTTTCAATTGCGGCGACCAATAGACCGGGCTGACCGCGGCTTGCCCGCCCTCGTCCGGTATCGGCCCCAGGCTGGCCAACGCCTGGTGATCCGCCACTTCGTCGGCCGGCATGCTGCTCGCCAGCAGGCGTCCGCTGGCATCGCTGACGGACACATAACCGCCGCGCTGCGCGCTCAGCCTTTGCACCCATTCCTGCATGCGGCTGATGTCGGCGTCGTTGAAGGTGGGCGCCAGGGCCAGGGTTTCGAGCGCTGTCTGGCTCGCATTCATTTCATTTTCGACCAGCATCGACAATGCGCGCGAAGTCTCGCGCAGCGACTGCCAGTTGGCGGATTGCGCAGTCCGGTACACGGAAACAATGCCCATCACCGACGCCAGGCCCGCTGGCAACAGGGTGGCGACGACCAGGACCATCAAATGGGTGCGGATTCGCATCGGCAACATAAGAAAGGCGTCTTTCAGTCAGGGGGAGCGGAACCGGTCGCAGCCTGCCAACGACGGGTGCTGCGAGACGGCCGGTTCGCGAGCGAGCATACCGCTAGATTGGCGACCTTGCCGGGATATGGCAAGCGCATACAAGAAAATCTGCGGCGCTTTCAAGCTATCGATCACTACTTCCGAACAGCGCCCGGATGATCGGGCGTAGCGAAGTGCGGGGCAGCTTGGCCTGTCGCTTTCGCGGCTCCCAGATGGACGATTACAGAACCATGATCCGGAAACTTAGCCCGCTTCATCACCAGTAAGTGACCAGCATTTTCGTCGCCAGCACATACAGCAGCAGCGCAAAAATCCGCTTCAGTTTCAGCACCGGCAAGCGATGGGCCAGCCGCGCACCGAAAGGCGCGGTCAGCATGCTGCCCAGCGCCACGCCCGCCAGCGCCAGCAGCGACACAAAGCCAATGGCATCGGCTGGCAAGTGCGGCACGCTCCAGCCGGCATACAGGTAGCCGAGCGTGCCCAGGAACGCCACCGGTATGCCAAGCAGCGCGCCGGTGCCAATGGCGGTATGCATGGCCACGCCGCACCAGAGCATGAAGGGCACGGTCAGGAAAGCGCCACCCGCCGAGACCAGCCCGCAAATGATGCCGATGGCCATGCCAATGAAAAAAAGCGGCACGGTGCCGGGCAAGCCGCGCCCCGGCACCGGTTTGCGGTTCAGGATCATCTGGGTTGCGCCGGCATAGACGATGAGCGCAAACGCGAGCGCCAGCCCGCGCTGGTCTATCCAGGCTGCAGACAGGGCTGAACCCAGGCTGCCGATCACCATGCCGGGCGCGATCTTTTTCACCAGGCTGAAGTCGACCGCGCCCATTGCCGCATGGGCGCGGGCGCTGGATGCGGAAGTGAACATGATCGAGGCCATGCCCGTGCCCAGCGCCAGGTGCACCACATGGTCGGGCGCCACATGCTGGGCTGTAAACAGCGCCGCCAGGATCGGCACCAGCGTCATGCCGCCGCCGATGCCGAGCAATCCTGCGAGGAAGCCGACAAATGCGCCGGCCAGGCAATAGGCAAGGAACCAGGTCATGGCTTTTTCGTGATGGAGGTAAGCGGATCGGATGTGGCTCGCGCCATGCAGCGCGGTTTGCCGCCGGGATAGCGGCTGCAGTGCGGCTTCAGATGCGGCTTCAGATGCGGCTTCAGATCCGGCTTCATATGCAGCTTCATTTGAGCCAGTGCACCGCAGCTGAGAATGTGAAGAAGGAAAACGCCGTCGACACCAGGATGATGCGGGCAATGCGGCCATTGTCGGCGCCAAAGCGTTCTGCCAGCATCGACACATTGCTGGCGCTGGGCAGGCAAGCCACCAGCACCATCACCACCATCGCAAAGCGATCCAGCACCACGCCGGCCATCACCGCAAGCGAGGCCACAGCCAGCACCAGCGCCGGGTGCACGACCAGCTTGGCCAGCGCCAGCGGCAGGTAAGCCGAAGGCAGCGTCGGCGCGCTACCCTGCATGCGCGCGCGCGCCAGCACGGCGCCAATGGTGAATAGCGCAACCGGCGAAGCCGCATCGGCGAGCAAGCCCAGCGTCTGCATCACCGGCTGCGGTAATTGCAGCGCCAGGCCGGAACTGGCCGCGCCGAGCAAGATCGCCCACGGCATCGGGTTCAGCGCCACGCCCTGCAGCGCGCGCACCGTAGCCTGGCGCATGCCGCTGCTGCCGGCGCCATCCAGCCGCGACAGCGCAATGCATAGCGAACTTGTGATGACCAGGTCGACCAGGATGGTCACGATTGCCGGCCCGGCCGCGCGCGGCCCCAGCAGCGCCACCAGCAGCGGCACGCCCATGAAACCGGTATTGGGAAAAGCCGCCACCAGCGCGCCGAAGGCGGCATTGTTCCAGTCGACCCCGGCGCGCCGGCTGGCGCCAACAGCCAGGGCAGTCATCAGCAAGGCGCACAGCAGGTAGATGAAAAACAGCGCCGGGTCCAGCAATTCGCGCGCCGGGGTTTGCGCGCCAAAGCGGTACAGCATGCATGGCAGCGCAAAGTACAGCACGAAGGTATTGAGCCCTGGTATCGCATCATGTGGCAACAAGCGCCTGCGGGCAGCAAGGTAACCGCACAGCACCAGCGCAAAGAAGGGAAAGGTGACGACGAAAATGGACAGCAAGGGAAAGACCCGGCATTGGCAATCGAGCAGCGATTATACGGGCAGCCCCCGGGCTTCGCCTTGCAAGCCGGAAAGCCGGAAAACTGCATGCGGGGCAGGCGCGCTGCAAGCCGGGCTGATGCGGGCCATAATTGGCTCCCCGGGTCGGGCTCGCTTTCGCGCCAGGCTCACCAATCCACGGTTACAGGCAGGAAGGAATGAAAATACTGATCCTCGGCGCTGGCGGCGTCGGCGGCTATTACGGCGCGCGCTTGCAGGAAGCCGGCGCCGACGTCACCTGGCTGGTGCGTCCGAAACGGTTTGAAGCGCTCAAGTCTGGCGGCTTGCGCGTGCAAAGCCCCTATGGCGACCTGGCGCTGCAACCGAAACTGGTGACAGCCGATACGGTGACGCCAGACTATGACCTGGTGATGATTGCGCCCAAGGCTTACGACCTGGCCGATGCACTGGCGTCGATGGCGCCGGCGATGCAGGGACGCGCCCTGCTGGTGCCCTTCCTCAATGGCCTGGCCCATTTCGACCAGCTCGATGCGCGCTTCGGACCCGAGCGGGTGGCGGGCGGCGTGGTCCATATCGCGGCCACCCTGGCGCCGGACGGCACCGTGGTCCAGCTGACGCAATTGAACAGCATGACAGTCGGGCCACGCGCGCCGGGCCAGGTAGCGGTTCTGCAGGCGCTGCGCGAGAGCGCTGCCGGCGCGAAATTCGATTTTGCCTACAGCGAAAAAATAGACGAGCAGCTGTGGTCGAAATGGACCTTCCTTGCCACGCTGGCAGGCGCGACCACGCTGTTTCGCGGCGCAACCGGCAAGATACTGGAGACTAGCGAAGGCGCGGCCCTGGTGCAGGAAATGTATGGCGAATGCCTGGCCGTTGCCAGCGCTTATGGCTGGCCGGTGCCAGCCGCCGCAATCGAGCGCAGCCTCTCGGTATTCCTGCAAAAAGGGTCGGAGTTTACGGCTTCGATGTACCGCGACCTGGTGTCAGGCCAGCGCACCGAGCATGAACACGTGCTGGGTGAGATGGTGCGCCGGGCGCAAGCCAAGGGCTTGCCCGCGCCATTGATGCGGGCCGCCTGGTGCCACATGCAGGTGGAAGGCCGCGCCTGAAATTTTGCGCGCAAAGTGGCGGGCGCCTGGTGCAGCGCCTGTCCTGGCGGCTTGCTTAAACCCAGTGTATTGCCTGCGCCCGGCACATCGCTTGCGCTCAGCGCATCCCACTCAGTGGTGGCCGCTGCCCGGCGGCAGCGGCACCGGTTTTCCTTCGACCACCAGCAGGTACTGCCCCTCGCTGTCCGGCCCAAAATAAGCCTTGGCCCGGTAAGCCAGGTCGTCGATCGGAAATGGCTCACCCAGCGGGGGCATGTGCTGCAAATCCATGATCCCGAGCTCGGCACGTCCGCCCTCGGGCTTGTCGTGGACTACGCGCACCTGCATGGCCTACTCCCTGCGTTGCGCCAGCTTGCCAAGCATGAACGCGAGCGTTGCCCCACCCAAGGCCTTCAACATTTCGGGATGCTGGGCGACGTAGCGGCTGACATGCTCCATCACGCCCGGATTCTCGCGTTCGGCATGCGTGGCCAGTTCCTGCACCTGCTCCGGACTAAGGTTGTCGATGTCAGCCGGATCGATCTGGCTGGCTTGCGCCGCTTGGCCGCCCGCCAGCTTGCCCAGCAGGGCGCCCATTGCGCCCATGCCAGCGCCATCGCCCAGGAAACCGCCCAGGCCGCGACCGCCGCCGGCGCCCAGCAAGCTGCTGATCAAGCCCGGGCCTGCGCCATTGAGCAAGTGGCCCATGATGCCGGCGCGCTGCTGCGCATCGGCATGGCCGAATAACTGCCCCACCATGTCGCCGAACGGCGGTGTTTCGCTGGAACGAAACGTTTCGGTCACGCCGTGCTGCAATTGCTCGCCATCGGCATTGCGCGCCACCTGGTCGAAATCGCTTTCTACATCCGCGCCAGGCTGCCCGCTTGCATACTGCCGCAGGATGTCGCCAATCTCCGTGCCCAATGCCATCTTGTTCCCCCGCCGTGCTGGAGATCGTCAGAGAAGCACAGCGGCCAATTTGTTCCCTTCAGGGTGGATTGCCGTCGCCTTCCGGCATGGGGGCTGGCGGCGGCGCGGCAGGCGCTTCGTCGCGCGGCACCAGCTCGACCGCTTCGGGCAGGCGGGTTTCTTCGCGCACAAGCTGTTCCGGATCGAGCTGGTGCGAAAACTGCCCGGCGGAGCGTATGCGCGGCTCGCGATCCTCGCGCATCGTCAACCCGCTTTGCATGTAGAGCGCAAGCAATTCACCCAGCGCCACCAGCACCGACAAGTGCGTGCGTTCATAACCGTGGGAGGCGTCGCCGCCAAAGCACAGCAGCGCGGTGCGCACGTCGTGGCCGGCGCTGACCGCGGAGCTGGCGTCGGAATGGTAGAAAGGGAAGACGTCGCGGTTGTAATCGATCTGGTGGTGCTCGCACAGCTTGATCAGGCGCCGCACCAGGTGATAGTCGTGCGGGCCGGCTGAATCCATCATCGGGATCGTCACGCCATTTTCGCGCGCGCCCTGGCCCGGCGCCACTGGGCCGATATCGACGCCGATGATTTCGCTGACATCGCTTTGGATTACTGCGCGCGCGCCGGAGCCCACTTCCTCGGTCAGCGTAAACACCAGATGGCAATCCATCGGCACCGCCACCCCGGACTGCACCACCGCCCGCAGCGCCGCCAGCACCGCCGCCACGCCTGCCTTGTCGTCAAGGTGGCGCGACACGATATAGCCGTTTTCCAGCAACTCGGGACAAGGGTCGAAGGCGACGAAGTCGCCGACCTTGATGTCATGCGCCAGCGCCGCCTGGGCATCGTCGATTGCCGCATCCACCCGCAACTCAAGCTGGTCCCAGTCTATCGGTTGCTTGTCGATGCGCTCGTTGTAGACATGGCCCGAAGCCAAGAGCGGCAGCACAGTGCCGCGGTAGCGCCCCGTATCGGTGAATAGCGTCGCGCGCCCGCCTTCGGCCCAGCGGCTGGACCAGGTGCCAACCGGCGCCAGCGCCAGCCGGCCGTTTGGCTTGACCTGGCGCACCATCGCGCCAATGGTGTCGAGGTGCGACACGATGGCACAGGCGGGACTGCTGCGCCGCCGTTCCGGCATGTTGCGCTTGAGCACGCAGCGGATCGTGCCGCGCCGCGTCAGTTCATATGACATGCCCAGTTCTTCCAGCCGGCCGCAAGTGTAATGAACGATTTCGTCGGTCAAACCGGTCGGGCTGGGTATGGCCAGCAATTCCAGCAGGACAGTCTGCAGGTAGGCGGCATCGATGGGCAACTTGTGCATGTGGGATGGGCGGCCTAGGTCGTGAGTGGAAACAACAGGTCGACAAAGCGCTGCGCGGTGGGCTGCGGTTCGTGGTTGGCCAGGCCCGGCCGTTCGTTGGCCTCGATTACCACATACTCACTGCCCGCTGGCGTTGGCA
Source organism: Paucimonas sp. (assembly GCA_028292545.1). Lineage (GTDB taxonomy): Bacteria > Pseudomonadota > Gammaproteobacteria > Burkholderiales > Burkholderiaceae_D > Lacisediminimonas. Next base: position 10,361 of record JAQGMC010000062.1, on the reverse strand, counting down.
CCAGGAAGTCCAGGCCCACCACCGGAATGCGCAGCGCGCGCGCCGCCGTCTCTGCCGCTTCGCGCAGGGCGGGATGCAATTGCCCGGTCACGTCATGTATGGTGCCGCCGGTATGCAGGTTGGCGGTGCGGCGCACGCTGACGGCCTGGTCCTTGTCGAGCACGGATTCGAGCGTCAGGCCCTGCAGCTCAAGGCAGCGCCGGGTTTCGGCATCCACCGGTATGCGGCTTTCGCCGCCGGTGGCAGCGGCGCGGCGCGCACTCTGGCGTTCGATCAGTTGCGCAATCGTCGAGCTGCCGTCGCCCACCACTTCGGCCGGCTTGCGGATTGCTGCCGCCACCACGCGATAGCCGATGACGATGATGCGCAAGTCCTGGCCGGTGCAAAACTCTTCGATCACGACATGGCCACCCTCGCGCTCCGCCAGTGCGATGGCCGCATCCAGTTCTTCCGGCGTCGTGATGTTCATGCTGATGCCGCGCCCCTGCTCTGAGGTGGCGGGCTTGACGACGACACTGTCGAATTCTTCCATGAAGGCGATATCGGCATCCCGGTCGCCCGCCGTGCGCTGCTGCGGCACGCGCAAGCCGACTGAAGCCAGGCGCCGCAGCGTCAATACCTTGTCCTGGCACCACGTCATGGCCACGCCGCCGGTCAGCTCCGTCAGGGATTCGCGGCAAAGCATTTCATGGCCGGCATAGCGCAGCTTGAAAATGCCGGCTGCGTAATCCAGCACTTCGACCCCGATGCCGCGCCGGCGCGCTTCGTCGACGATGATGCGGGCATAGGGATTGAGCCGTGCCAGGTCGGTGGTGTCGGCGAACAGCTTTTCATTGATCTGGTTCTTTTTCTTGATGACGAAGCCGGTCACCTGTTCAAAGCCAAGCTTCTGGTACAGGCCGATTGCAGTGTGGTTGTCATGCAAAACCGACAGGTCGATAAAACGCCGCTGGCGCTGGGCGTAATAGTCGATCAGGTAGTTCACCAGCGACTGGCCGGCACCCGACATCGGCGATTGCGGGTCGACTGCCAGGCACCACAGGCTGGAACCGCCGTATTCATCGCCGAAGGCTTCGACATGGTCCACGCCAATGGCGGAGCCGATCACTTCGCCGGTGCGCTCATCCTCTGCCACCAGGTAAATGACGGCCGGCGAATTGCGCTGGCGCCACACTTGCTGCGGATCGACCGGCACCATGTGGCGGCTGGTGTAGAGCCGGTTGATCGCGCCAATATCGGAGCGGGTCGTCAGTGCCCGCACCCAGATTCCGGGCGCCGATTGCGGCAGCCGTTCTTCACGATGCAACTGGCGCCGGAAGATCAGCGAAGGGTCGAGGAAAAGTTCGGATGGCGCTTCTGCCAGCACCAGTTGCGGCGCGTCGACATACAAGGCGATGTCGCGCCTGCCGGGCGTTTCATTGAGCAATTCATGCGCCAGTTCCTGGGGCGAAGCAAACGAAGGCCCGAAAAGCAGGCGGCCCCAACCGACGTCGAGCATCGCGTTTGGCCGCAGGCCCTCCTCGCCATGCGTGGATTGCGTCTCGGGCAGCGGCAGCGGCCGGCCGCCCTGGTCTGGTATGCCTGTATGCAGTGCTGTCATGCTGTCCCCTGTGGGTCTGTTGTCTGCTGTTTGCCGCGTGGCTGCATGATCGTCATGGGCCACCTGTTTGCCTGGACTGCGATCACAGTTGATTGGTCTGCAGCCATGCCTCCAGCAAGGCCGCCTGCCACAGTTTGGAGCCGCGCAGCGGCGTGATGTGGCGGTCGGGATCGGCCAGCATGCGCTCCAGCGCTTCGGGGCGGAACAGGCCGCGCTCACGCGCAGCCTGGCTGGCGAGGATGTCGCGCACGTAGTGCAGGAAATCGCCGCGCAGGTATTTGAGCGCCGGCACCGGGAAATACCCCTTGGGCCGGTCGATCACTTCGGCCGGTATCACGGCGCGCGCCGCTTCCTTGAGCACATGCTTGCCGCCTTCTGCAATCTTGTGGCGCGCTGGTATGCGCGCCGCCAGTTCCACCAGTTCATGGTCGAGGAAGGGCACGCGCGCTTCCAGGCCAAAAGCCATCGTCATGTTGTCCACGCGCTTGACCGGGTCATCCACCAGCATCACCGTGGTGTCGAGCCGCAGCGCGCGGTCGATGGTGCTGCTGGCGCCTTCGCGCGCGAAATGCTGTTCGACGAACTGGCTGCTGACGTCATCGCTCAAGTAATGCGGCGTCAGCAATTGCGCCATCTCTTGCTGGTCGCGGTCGAAGAACACATGGCGGTAGGAAGACACGCCTTCGCGCTCGTCCTTGATCGCAGCCAGGGGCGGATACCAGTGATAGCCGCCAAATACTTCGTCGGCGCCCTGCCCGCTCTGCACCACGCGGCTGTAGCGCGACACGGCTTTCGACAGCAGGTAGAAAGCCACGCAATCATGGCTGACCATGGGCTCGGACATGGCAGCGATGGTTTCCGGCAGCGCCGACAATAAATCGCTGGCGGGTATGTGCAGCTTTTCGTGGATCGTGCCGTAGTGGCGCGCGATGAGGTCGGAATAATGGAATTCATCGCCGGCTTCCTCATCCACCGCTTCAAAGCCGATCGAATAGGTGCGCAAGTCGGGCGTGCCTTCAGCTGCCAGCAAACCGGTGATCAGGCTGCTGTCCAGGCCGCCGGACAGCAGCACGCCGACCGGCACATCAGCCACCAGGCGCTTGCGAACGGCGTTGCGCAGGCTGGCCAGCACTTCTTCTTTCCAGTCCTCGAAGCTGCGCGCCTCATCCTGCGCGCTGCGCTCGAAACGCAGGCGCCACCATTCATGCTGGTCGAGCTTGCCGCTGGGGTGCACAGCCAGGCATACGCCGGGCGGCACCTTGCGCACGCCTTGCAGGATGGTGTGCGGCGCTGGCACCACTGCATGGAAACTGAAGTAGTGGTGCAGGGCGATCGTGTCCAGGCTGCCATCGACCATGCCGCCGCGCAGCAGCGCCGGCAGCGCAGACGCGAATTGCAGGCGCTGGCCTGACAGCGTGTAGTACAGCGGCTTCACGCCCAGCCTGTCGCGCGCCAGGTAAGTCATGCCACTGTCGCGTTCCCACAAGGCGAAGGCAAACATGCCATGCATGCGTTCCAGCGATTTCATGCCCCAGGCATGCCAGGCTTTCAGTATGACTTCCGTGTCGCCGCTGGATGAAAACTGGTAGCCCAGCGCCAGCAATTCCTCGCGCAGGGCGGGATAGTTATAGATCGCGCCATTGAACACGATGCCCAGTCCGAGGCCGTTGTCGATGAAGGGCTGGTGCGCGCGCAGGCTGAGGTCCATCACCGACAGGCGACGGTGGCCAAAACAGCGCGGGCCGAGGCTGAATATGCCTTCACCGTCCGGACCGCGGCGCGCTTGCGCCTGCGTCATCTCGGTCACGGCGCGCACGTCGGCAAAATTGTTATCGAAGCGAATTTCTCCGGCTATTCCGCACATGTACTCTCTCTGGAAGTTGGCACGGCGGGGGATGCCAGCCCTGGATCCAAGGCCAGGGTGCCACCTGTGGCGGGCCTGCAGCAGTCAATCGCGGCACGACCTTCACCCGGCAATGGCCTCGTCTACCGGGCCATCGGATGGCAACTGACGTTTCCCGCTCGTTACTAGACAGTAGAGAAACAGTGGGGGGTTTTGTTCCCCGGCAGGCGGGGCCAGAATGCCCGGAGGCAGATCCTGTCAACATCGAATTGCACCGGTTGAAACAGCGGGCGATCAGCGCTTGATAATGGCTGGAATATGTTGCAGAAAAAGAATAGTTGGACGAACAGTGCGAAGAAAGTAGCGAAGAATAGCGCGCTCAAAACGCTGGCCTGGATCAGCGCCCAGCCCCGCGCCCTACCCCAGTTTCATCACCACCGCGCCACCGGCCACCATCGCGATCGACAGTATTTTCCACGGACCGATTTTTTCACGCGCGAATACGGCTGCCAACAGCACGGCAAAGACGACCGAGGTTTCACGCAGGGCGGCAACCAGCGCCACCGGTGCGCGTGTCATCGCCCACAGCGCCAGCGCATAAGAAGCCAGCGTGCAGGCGCCGCCGCCCAGTCCGCGCAGCCAGTGCTTGCGGCCATGTTGCAGCAGCGCGGGCATGCCGCGCAGCCAGGCAGCCGCAAGCACCATCGCAAGCGCATTGAGCACGAACAGGCAGCCGGTATAGGCCAGGGCATCGCCGGACAGGCGCGCACCGCGCGCATCGACCAGGGTGTAGAGCGCGATCACCGCGGCATTGAACAGGGCGAGCCCAAGTGAATGCCGGTGGGAACGGCCATCGGCCCAGGATCCGGCTGCTATCAGCACGATGCCGGCTGAAATCAGGGCCACGCCCAGCCAACCCTGCAAGCCGGGGGACTCGTGCATGAAGACCAGCACGCCCAACGCCGACAGGGCAGGCGCCGCGCCGCGCATGACGGGATAGACGATCGACAGTTCGCCACTGCGATAAGACTTGATCACCAGCGCGAAATAGGCCATGTGGATGACCGCTGACGCAAGCAGCCAGGGCAGCGAAGCCAGCGCCGGCAAGCGCAGCCAGGGACTGGCAAGCAGGCTCAGCGCGGCCGAGCCGCACAGTATCAGCACCGTGTCGAGCAGCTTTTCGGTGGAACCATGCACCAGCGCATTCCAGGATGCATGGAACAGCGCGCCCAACAGCACCAGCAGCATGACTTCAGTGCTCATGCGCCGCCTTTCGCTTGCAGGCTACGCTTCATAGCAACCTTTGCCAGAAGCCGACGTCGACCCACTGGTCGAACTTGCGTCCCACCTGCGGAAAATGGCCGGCATGGGTGAAGCCGCATTTTTCATGCAAGGCGATGCTGCCCGGATTGGGTAAAGCGATGCAGCCCACCACCGCATGCATGCCAGCCTGGCGCAAGGCGTCGAGCAAGGCTTGGTACAGCGTGCGGCCCAGGCCCTGGCCGCTGGCGCCGGGCGCGAGGTAGATCGTGCTTTCCACCGTCTGGTCATAAGCGGCGCGCGTGCGCCATCGGGTGGCATAGGCATAACCGGCGAGCCGCCCTTCGCGCTCGGCCACCAGCCAGGGATAATCGCGCGTCGTATCTGCAATGCGCTGCGCCATCGCTTCCGGCCCCAGCGCCTGCTGCTCGAACGTGATCGCGGTATGGAGGATGTAGTGGTTGTAGATGTCGCAGATTGCCTGCGCATCGGCTTGCACCACCGGCCGTATTGAAACCTGCATGCGCGCCCCTTAGCCGCGGCCGACGAAAGGCATGGCGCTTGCCATCACGGTCATGAACTGTACATTCGCCTCCAGCGGCAGGCTGGCCATGTAGGCCACTGATGTCGCGACATGCGCCACGTCCATCATGGGCTCCACGGCGATTTCACCGTTGGCCTGCATCACGCCGCGCGACATGCGCTCGGCCATGCTGGTCATTGCATTGCCGATGTCGATCTGGCCGCAGGCAATGTCGTACTTGCGACCATCCAGCGATATGGTCTTGGTCAGGCCCGTGATTGCATGCTTGGTAGCGGTGTAGGGGGCCGAACCGGGACGCGGCGCATGCGCGGAAATCGAGCCATTGTTGATGATGCGACCGCCGCGCGGCGACTGTTGCTTCATCAGCCGGAATGCCGCTTGCGCGCAAAAGAAAGCGCCGGTGAGGTTGATATCCACGACGCGCCGCCACTGGTCGGCGCTCAAGTCTTCAAACGCAATGCCCGGCGCATTGACGCCGGCATTATTGAACAGCAGGTCAAGCCGCCCGCACTGCGTGCGCACCGCATCGAACAGGTTGGCTACGGCTTGTTCGTCGCTGACGTCAGCCGGTAGCGCCAGCGCCTGTCCGCCAGCAGCGCTGATTGCCTGCGCCACCTCCTGCAGCGGCCCGGGCCGCCGCCCCACCAGCACTAGTGAAAACCCCTGCCGCGCGAGTTCCAGCGCAACTGCGCGACCCACGCCGCTGCCCGCGCCGGTAACGAGTGCTGTCCTGCCTGCCATGCTGTCTCCTGGTCGGTGCACGCGCGGCGCCAGCCGCAAATGCAGCCGCCTGGCGCGATCGTCGTAACTGGTTTGTTACCAGGAACAGATCTTACCGTAGCTACGCTGCAGGCACTGCAGTCGCGGCCCGCAGGATAAGAGACGCCAGGCTTCAGCGCCGATGCCGGGCGCGCGTGGCATGCTCGCGCACCACTTCATGCACGAACTGGAGCTTCTTTTGCACCTGCGGCGAGAGCGCAAACGGATAGGGGTCCGGCATGCCGATGCTGCGGTTGAGGTTGTTGAGCAGATAGGTGAGCGCAAACCAGTTGGTCGACAACTGGTCCCAGGAACGCGTGGCTAGCGGATGCGAATCGAGTTCCAGCACCGGCTCGTCAGCTTTCTTCGGTTCGAGTTTCACGCCACAGGCGAAAGCGGTATCGAGGGAATCGAACATGTGCAGGTAGTGGGCCCAGGTTTCCGCCCAGTCTTCCCAGGGATGGGAACTGGCATAGCTGGTCACGTGCTGCTGTTCCCAGCCGCCGCTGTCGCCGCGCGCGTAATGCCGCTGCAGCGCCTGGGCATAATCCTCACGCTCGTCGCCAAACATTTCGCGAAATTGCGCCAGGCGTTCGGGATTCCCGGTGATCAGCCGATCGAAATAGTAGTGCCCGCTCTCATGCCGGAAATGGCCCAGCAGCGTGCGATACGGCTCATGCATCAGCTCGCGCACTTCCTCGCGCCGGGCCGGGTCGGCTTCGGCCACATTGATGGTGATGACGCCGCTGGCATGACCCGTCATTACTTTCTCGCGCGGCGTGTCTTCCAGGAATTCGAAGGCCATGCCTTCTTCCTCATCCTCATCCTTGGGTTGCGGCTGCAGGTGCAACTGCCATAGTGAATACAGCAGGCGGCGCTTGGCGGTTTCGAGCCGGTTCCAGTAAAGCCGGTTGACATCCTTGTTCAGCGAGGGGATCACGCGCGTGAGCTTGCACGAGGCGCACAACTCGCCTTCGTCGCCGGCTTCGATCATCCAGTTGCAGACATTTTCGAGCGCATAGTTGCGGCATTGCCGGTACAGCCGGCCCTCATTGACCGGATTCAGGCTGCGCCACTTGTCGCCTCCCGCCGGCTCGAACGTGCTGATCGCGCGATGCTCGGGCTGATAGCCAAGCATGCCGCCACAGTTTTCACACCACACGTTTTCAAAGAAGACCTGCTGGTTGCAGCGGTCGCAATGGAATGTCTTCATGTTCTTGCCCTGGCTGAAGTCGGCCACCAGTTTAGCGCCGGCCACGCAATTGCCACTGCGGTCGTGTCAAGCAAAGGCGATTCATCAAGAAGCGACATGAAACCGTGCCGGCCTAAGCCGTATGGCAACGGTCTGCGGGCAATCCGGCTTGCGCCAGGCGCACCTGCTCGATGCGCGCATCGCCCGCTGCTTTCCTGGCCCGGCACCGAAGCTGCATCCGCTCCTGCCTGGGCGCCCTCCCAGGCCGCAGCGACGACCAATGAGCCTGCTTTAGCCAGCAGGCAACAGAAGATGGCTTTTTGTCTTCCTGACAATAAGCGAACAAGCGCGGCGCCGACTCCAGGTGTGCGGGGATTCGCCGCGCCTCCCGCTTCTGGTCCTCGTCTTTCAGTGGTAGCCGAAGCGCCCGTCGGCCGCTAGAATGAGTTGCCGCACCCCAACGACTTCCAGTAACGGCGCTTTCGGAGACACCGTGCAAGACCACTCCCTGATTGAAACCCTGAACGCCCGCGACCTGCCCGACATGCCGCTCTTGGGCACCCTGGTCGAACAACTTGTCTACCTGCTCAATTCGCGGGTATTTTTTTCCGACGTCATCATTCACCAGAACAGCCCGATCATGCTGCGCCAGCCCAAGGGCCTGGTGGCGGTGAGCGATACGCCAGTCACGCTCGAAGAAATGGAGGAATTCTTTTCCGTCATCGAGCCGGATTGGGAAGACCGCATTCGTGATCGCGCCTTTGACCGGGCCAAGGATTTGCACAGCGCCCGCATTCGCCTGAACTGCTTCACCTTCCAGGCCAAGAAGCGGCTGGGCTGCGTGATCCGGCGTTTTCCGACCGAGCCCATTGCGCTGGAAGCGACCGGCTTGCGCGCCGATGCACGCAAGTTCGCCACCCTCACCAGCGGCCTGGTGCTGATCATTGGCGACACTTGCCAAGGCAAATCCACCACGGCCGCTTCGCTGCTGGATGAAATCAACAAGATCCGCTCCGGCCACATCATCACCATCGAAGACCCGGTGGAGACCCTGATACCGCAGCGGCGCTGCATCATCACCCAGCGCGAAGTTGGCGCCGATGGCGATGCGCAAAGCTATTACCTGGGCGCGCTGGATGCGTTGCGCGAGCGGCCCGACGTGGTGCTGATCGGTGAAATCCGCGATGCCGAAACCGCACGTGAAGCGGTGGCGCTGGCCGAGTCGGGTCCGCTGGTGATTGCATCGCTGCATGCGCGCTCAACCGAAATGGGTCTGCAAAAAATGCTGCGCCTGTTGGGCAATACCGATTCCGAAGCGCAGGCGCTGGCGTCGAGCCTGCGCGGCATGCTGTGCCAGGCCTTGCTGCCGGCTGCCGACGGACGTTCCTATCACCTGGCAACCGAATGCCTGACGATGAACGCCGAAGCCGCGCGCCTGGTTGAAACCCGCAATCTTGCCGGCATCCGTCCCCTGCTCGACCGGCTCGACCGGGATGCGGGTTCCGGTTGCCACACGATGAACAGCGACTTGGGCCTGTTGCTCAAGGCTGGCAAGGTCGGCATCGAGGATGCGCGCAAAGTCAGCACCGACCGCGCCAACCTGGCGGGATGAAGCCGCATCGCTTCCAGCAAGACAAGGCTGCGCAGCCCGGGTAGAACGCTTGCCCGGGCTGCCGGTTTTTACCGGCGTTGCGCAACAGAATGCGTAGCGCAACGCGTCATTCGGCCGTTAAAACAAGAGGAGACAAAAAATCAAACACTTCGCCAAGATCCTGTTCGTAGCCGCTGCGCTTCTGGCGCTGCCCCTGTCCGCGCAAGCCGCATCCCGCGCCGCGCCGAAAATCGTGATGCAGGAATTCATGGTGCCCGCCGTCGACCCCGGCATCGAGCTGTACGTGCGCAACAAGCGCCCGGCTGGCGTGAAGAAATTCGGACCCGAAAAGATCCTGCTGTACGTGCATGGCTCGACCTATCCATCGGAGACAGCCTTCGACCTGCCCTTGGGTGGCATGTCGTGGATGGACTATATCGCGCGCCGCGGCTATGACGTCTACCTGGTCGACCTGCGCGGCTATGGCCGCTCCACCCGGCCGCCGGAAATGTCGCAAGCAGCCGACCAGAATGCGCCCATCGTGCGCACCGAAACCGCGGTCAAGGATGTGGGCGCAGCCGTGAATTTCATCCTGAAGCGCACCGGCTCGCCCAAGCTCAACTTGCTCGGTTGGTCCTGGGGCACCAGCACCATGGGTTGGTACACGGCGCAAAACAATGACAAGGTCCACAAGCTGGTCTTGTATGCGCCGCAGTGGTTGCGCAAGGAAGCGTCTTTGACCGACAACGGCGGCTGGCTTGGCGCCTATCGTTCAGTGTCGATGGATTCAGCGCGCGATCGCTGGCTGAAAGGCGTGCCCGAAGACAAGAAGGCGACGCTGATTCCGGCTGGCTGGTTCGAGCAATGGGCCGCTGCCACGCTGGCGACCGACCCGGTCGGTTCGAAATTGCCCAAGCCGATGTTGCGCGCGCCAAACGGCACGGTGCAGGACACGCGCGATTTCTGGTCCGTGAACAAGCCGCTGTACGATCCCGCTGACATCCGCGTGCCCACCTTCCTGGCGCATGCGGAATGGGATGCGGATTTGCCCAGCTATATGCTGCACGCTTACTTTGCCAAGCTGACCAACGTGCCTTACAAGCGTTATGTCGAGATTGGCGAAGGCACGCATACGATCATCATGGAAAAGAACCGCATGCAGTTGTTCCAGGCGGTGCAGCAGTTTTTGGATGAGAAGGTGGAAGCGGGGATGTAGGGAGGAGGCGGGTTGGCGACGACTGGCACTGCGCTTCACTATGCAGGACCATGAAAGCTCCCACCCTTTCAAGGGGAGGGCGGGGGCGGGGATGGGGTTGGCACCTAACGGTAGGGATGTACCGTCGCCAAAGCAAATCTGCAAACGTGCGGTGACCCCATCCCCACCCGCACCCTCCGCTTGAAAGGAGGGAGCTTTATTGGCCCCACATAGTCGAGCGGAGCTACGGTATCCCCTCCCTTTCAAGGGGAGGGTTAGGGTGGGGATGGGGTCAACGCACGTTTGCAGATTTGCTTTGGCGTCGGTTCATCCCTACCGTTAGGTGCCAACCCCATCCCCGCCCCCGCCCTCCCCTT
>JAQGMC010000055.1 GCA_028292545.1 Paucimonas sp. | reverse complement strand
GCGCGCCGCGCTGCGTGCGTGCTGCGCTCATCCAGGCGACGGGCCAGCGTGACTGCGGCTTGCACGCGCGTATTGCCGCCCTCGGGCTTGTGACTGAGCGCGGCTGCATGACGCTCGGCAAGCCGGGCCATGAAAGTCGCACGTTCGGGTCCGTCCCATTTGATGGCGTTCAGCCAGGCATTCACGTCGGCCACGATGGCAGGCAGGCGCGACAAGCGCATGCGCCGATCTTCGGCATCGGTGCAGGGTTGCAAGCTGCGGATCAAATCGTCGAGCGAATTCCGGGCGCGCACCAGCACCTCGGGCTTTTTCTCGCGCAGGTTGTGGCCCAGCGTCAGGATGCGGAACCAGTGGGTTTCAAGGAAGCGCTCCACGAACTGCGGCACCGCACCGGATGCAAGCCGCTCGTCCAAATCGGCCTGGGCCGCCAGTTCGGCCTGGTGCAGGCGCTCGGCGCGTTGCGCGGCTGGCATTGCCTTGGCCAGCGCGGCTTCAGCTTCCCGCTCTTCGCTTGCGACGAAGGCGACCAGCCCGGCGCGCACTTGATCGAACAACGCAGTCTTTTGGTCGAATTCGGTCGTGATGCGATCGACCGCATGCCGCAGCGCCTGGAATAGCGGATCCTGCTCGCCGCTGGCTGCATCCCAGGCGACGCTGCAGGCGACCAACTGGTCCATGAACCGGCGCGCCGGATGTCCGGCATCCAGGAAAAACTTGCGATCCATCAGCGCCGCCTTCACCAGCGGTATCTGCATCCGTCCCAATAATGATTTCACCGGCGCTGGCAAGTCGGCTGCTTCAAACATCACATCGAAAATCCGGGCCAGCAATTCAATCGTGTTTTCATCGACCCGGGTCAGCACGCCTTCTGGCAAGCCTTCCTTGATATGCCGCAGTACGCTGGCGCTGGCGGGCGCGCCGCCTTCGGAGCCGCCCTCTTCCAGCTGCCGCTGCAAGCGCGTCAGGCTGGTGAACAGGCGCGGGCCGACGGCGACGCTGATGGTATTGGTCTGCAGCTTGCCGTTTGCATCCGGCTCGGAAAACAAGTCGGGCAGGTTGAGGTGATCAGTGTCGGCGTTGCCGGGCTTGGTATCCGGCGCCGGCGCACCCAGCAGGAAGTCGCGCACGCGGTGGTAACGCGCGCCGCGCAAGCGCACGGCAGGCGAGGTGGTGGCCGCAAACGGCATTGCCTTTTCACGCTGGCGCGTGCGCGCCAGGGCTTGCGCCTGCAGCTCGGGCAGCACGCCGTTTTCCACCAGCACGGCATTGAGCGCGCCATACAGTGCAGGCAGCGGCAGGAACAGCCGAGGATTGAGCAGCCGCAGCGTGGCCCGGCGCGACGCCGCGCCATCGTCGATGCTGGCCCAGGCTTGGCAGAACGCCTGCACGAAGATTTGCGGCCGCCAGGGGTTGCTGTCGGCGTCGAGCGCATCGCGTCCCAGCAAGGCGGCGACCCGCAAATCGAGCAGGTGCAGCGTGTCGCCGGCGTGTTGTTCAAGCGCATCCGACAACTCGTCCTGCAATACCCGATGCTGGGCCTGGTCGAAATCTTCCGTCGCCAGGGCCAAGTCGGCATCGGCGGCGCGTCCTCGTTCCAGGGTGCGCAAGGCGGCAGCAGAGAGCGTGTCGAGCCGGGATTCGAAAGCGATGCAGAAAGCATCGCCTTTTTTCTTCAGGTGGTGGTGGGCGTCGAAGCTGGCTTTTTCTTCCACCGGGCGGTCGGTGCTTTCCGAGAAATGCAGCAACGCGTCGCCCAACTGGAAGCGGAAGCTGTCGATTTGCCGTTTCGCCAATGCCAGTGCGATTTGGGACAGCTTGTGCAGCAGCGCCGCCTGCCTGGCGGGCGCGGCGCTTGGTGCTGGCGGGGATGTCGAAAGACCACGCATGGTAGAGGCCAGTCAGGATGCTTCGTGGCAAATTCTACGGCTGCGCTCGCGGCAGCGGCAATGCGCCATTTGTAACACCATGCAAGCAGGCACAGGCCAAGCGCCGGCCGCTGGGCGGCCTGTGGACCACTACGCTGGCTGGTCAGTCCACCAGCCAGGCTTGCGAAGCCCAGGTCACCAGGCCGAGGAAAGCCACCGCCAGCACCAGCACGATCAACAGCCGTCCGAACTTGGGCGCATCGTCAGAACCAGCCGGCTGTTCGTCCGGGTGATTCATCGGGTTTGCCCGGTCCGGGTCTTTATCGTCATGCATGATGCCGTGCCGCTCAGGGCAAGAGGATGGTCGAACCCGTGGTCTTGCGCGATTCAAGGTCAATATGCGCCTGGGCCACATCCTTCAACGCATAACGCTGGTTGATCTCGATCTTGACCTTGCCGCTTTCGACCATGCCAAACAGGTTGGCCGCCATCGATTCCAGCGTCTCGCGCTTGGTGATATGCGAGAACAGCGTCGGACGCGTCACATACAGCGAGCCCCGGCTGGCCAGTTCATTCAGGCTGAATGGCGGGACCGGGCCGGAAGCGCTGCCGAAGCTGACCATCGTGCCCAGCGGCGACAGGCAATCGAGCGAGCCGATGAAAGTATCGGCGCCAATCGAGTCATACACCACCGGCACGCCGCGCCCGCCCGTGATTTCCTTCACGCGCGCGACGAAATCCTCGGTCTTGTAATTGATCACATGGGCGCAGCCGTGTGACTTCGCCAATTCGCCTTTTTCATCCGATCCGACGGTGCCGATCAGGTTCACGCCGATCGCCTTGGCCCACTGGCAAGCGATCAGGCCGACCCCGCCGGCAGCAGCATGGAACAGGATGGTTTCGCCGCCTTTGAGGGGAAAGGTGCGGTTGAACAGGTATTCCACGGTCAGCCCCTGCAGCATCATCGCGGCAGCGGTATCGAAGCTGATTGCCTGCGGCAGCTTGAGCAGGAAAGCTGCCGGCATGTTGCGCACTTCGCTGTAGGCGCCGGGCGGACGGCCGGCATAGGCGACCCGGTCGCCTGGCTTCACATGCGTGACGCCGGGGCCGACCGCTTCCACCGTGCCTGCGCCTTCCATGCCCAGGCCCGCCGGCAACGGTTGGGCATAGGCGCCAGTGCGGAAATAGACGTCGATGTAATTCAGGCCTACTGCGGCATGCCGCACCTGCGCCTCACCCGGGCCGGGTCGGCCAACTTCGACGTCGACGTATTCCATCACTTCGGGACCGCCGTTCTTGCTGATCCGGATCGCTTTGCTCATCTTGTCTCGCTCGTTCATTGTGGATTATTGATGGCCGGCTTCGGTTCCGCCGCTTGCCGCCACGCGGCGCAGGGTGCGAGCGGCAGCCGGCAATGATAACCGTGATGCCGGGGCAGCGTGGCCCCGGCGCCGGCAGGTTTACAGGGTGCCGGGGTAGGCGCCGCCATCAAGCAGCACATTCTGGCCGACCAGGTAACCGGCATGCGCGCTGCACATGAAGGCGCAGGTGGCGCCGAACTCGTCCACGGTGCCAAAGCGTTTGGATGGATTGGCCGCGCGCCGGCTGGCGGCCACTTCCTCCAGCGGCTTGCCGCTGGTCTTTGCCATGCTGGCCAGGTTCGAAGTCAGGCGATCGGTTTCGAACGGCCCCGGCAGCAAACCGTTGATGGTGACGTTATGCGATGCAACCTGGCGCGCCAGGCCGGCGACAAAACCGGTCAGGCCGGTGCGCGCGCCATTTGACAGGCCCAGGTTGGCCAGCGGCATCTTGACCGCGCCCGACGTGATGTTGACGATGCGGCCGAACTTGCGCGCAATCATGCCGTCGACCGTGGCCTTGATCAGCTCGATCGGCGTGAGCATATTGGCGTCCAGGGCCTTGATCCAGTCGTCGCGCGTCCAGTTACGGAAATCACCCGGCGGCGGACCGCCGGCATTGGTGACCAGGATGTCCGGCTCGGGGCAGGCAGCCAGGGCCTGGGCCCGCCCTTCCGGCGTGGTGATATCGCAAGCCACGGCTTGCACCTTGCCACCGGCGGCGCTGGCGAGGGCATTGATTTCCTGTGCCGCTTTTTCCACGTCGGCCGCGGTGCGGGCAACGATGGTCACCTGCACGCCTTCCATTGCCAGCGCTTCTGCGCAAGCGCGACCCAGGCCCTTGCTGGCGCCGCAAACCAGCGCCTTCTTGCCGCGTATTCCGAGATCCATTTCCGCTCCTGTGTAATCTTGTGTTGTGTTGTGTTTTGTCGCGTACTGCTTTCTGCTCAAGTCTTTTTCCGGGACAAGAGCGTGATGCCTGCCAGCACCAGCGCGGTGCCGGCAAGCTGCACCGCCGTCACCGGTTCGCCCAGCAGCGCCGCGCCCATGAACAAGGTTGATACTGGCCCCACCATGCCCGCCTGCGACGTCGTGGGCGCGCCGATCCGGTCTACTGCAATCATCGTAATGAAAACCGGCAGCACTGTTGCGAACACCGCATTCAGTGCCGACAGCAGGTAGACCGGCTCCGGCTGCACCAGGGTTGCCACCGGGCGCAGCAGGAAAAATTGAAGTATGCATGCCACGCTCGATACGCACATTGCATAAGCCACCAACCGCATCGCGCCCACCCGCCGCACCAGTTCGCCCGACAGTATCAGGTAGACCGCATAAGTCACGGCGCTGGCTACGACAAAGGCGCCGCCAAGCGCGACATTCGAACCGCCCGCCTTTGCATCATGCAGGAACACCAGCACCGTGCCGGAATAAGAAATCAGCAGGGCCGCCCATTCGATCAAGCCAATGCGCCGTTTCAGGAAGAACACCGAGAGCAGCAATACGAAGGATGGCGTCAGGAACAGGATCAGCCGCTCAAGCCCGGCCGAGATGTATTGCAGGCCGATGAAATCGAGGAAGCTGGACAGGTAATAACCAATCAGCCCGAGAAAGACGATGCGCAAGCGATCGCTGCCCGACAGCGGCGCGCCCTGCCTGGCCTTCCAGATTGCGACTGCCGCAAAAAAAGGCACGGAAAACATCATGCGAAAGCCCAGCACCGTCACCGCATCGACCTGGTAACGGTAAATGAGCTTGGCGAAGATGGCTTTGGCAGAAAACAGGATGGCGCCGACGATGGCAATCGATAAACCGATCAGGAATTCGCGACGCGCGAGTGGTGCTGCGGAACTTGTCATCGAGCAATTGTAATGGAAGCCACCAAGCGCGGTATTCGAAGCAAGCGACGCATTCTCATGAGGATGGGTTCATTGATCGCACACGCATGATGAAATCTCAGCGCACATGGCCAGCGATGCGCGAACGCGGGGTGCTGGTGGAACAATCCCGGCCCAGGCTTCACAGAGACCGAGGCGCGCGGCATGCCAGCGCGTTAAACGCCGCGCTCTTTGCGCCCTTCCGGTCTCCCTTACTTAAGAGAAGAACTGATGATCAGATCCGCTTCCCAAGACAATACCGCTACCCAAGCCACCGACCGCACCCAGCAACAACGCGGAGCAAAGCCCCTCGCCAGTACCACTACCGAACGGCGCACACGGCCGTCGATGAGCGCGAAAAAAAAGGCGGTGCCGCCAGCCTATACCGGGTCGGCCATGCCCACGCAAACCGCGGAACCAGTCACGAAAGTGCGCAAAAAGAAAAAGGAGTCGGCGGCGCCGCGTTCGCTGGAACAGCAAACCCCGAGTCGCGACAAATCCGCTTTGAGCCCCAGCTCTGTTCGGGCGAAGAAAAAACCAAAGCGGTCGAAAAACCCAAAGGCACTGTCCATGCCGGTGGATATACGCAGGTTCGAGCCGCAGCAGCTGGCAGCGCCGGTTATCGACCTTGGCACGGTGCTGGACGAGATAGCGACGAAGCCGCTGGAGACGCCTCGGCGGCCCGGCAAGCCGGGGCGCAGGCCCCCCGCCAAATATGCAGGCGGAGTTCAGCCACATACGCCCGCGCGACCGGTTTCCCGGAACGCGCTGGCCGCGAAGCCGGACACGGCCACCAAGCCCGATGAGGCTGCAACGACCGACGAGACCACATTCGCCGCGGCGGCCGCAGCAAGCGAGGAAGCGGGAAACGCAGGCGAGCCGGCGCCAGGCAACATCAGGCAGCGGCTCAATACCCTGTTTCAATCTGGCCGCCCGACCCCTGGCACCCCGATGACACGGTCTATGACGGCGCTGCGTGACTCGGCTTCGCCGTCCAGTCAAAGCCAGCCTTCGACGGTCGGGACGCCCACAAGCGAACAGGCCGCGCCACCCAGTCACAGTGGCAAACATCGCCGGGCGGTATCGGATAACCCGGGGTCGGTCGTCTCGCGCCCCTTACCGGTGAAACCGGTTCCCGCGCCGGCCAACCTGGCGCAAGCGGCCGAACTGGCAACGACCGGGGCCACGAAACCCACCGCAACAGTCAACACCGCTACCACCATCACGACGACGGCGACTACCGTGCCAGCGACAGCCGGTCGCAGCGGCAAACATAGCCGGGCGGTATCGGATAATCCGGGGTCGGGCGTCCCGGGCCCCTTACCTGAGAAACCCGTTGCCGCGCCGGCCAACCTGACGCAAGCGGCGGCGGAACCGGCAACGACCGAGGCCACCAAACCCACCACGACAGTCAACACTACGGCCACCACCGCCACCACCACGGTCACCACTACGGCAACCACCGAGCCAGCGACAACCACCCAGGCAAATGTCCAGCGCTCGCCGCGGCCGACTGAAAACTCAGCAAAAGCAAAAGAATATTTTGGAGGCTTGCTGGATAGCCATGCTAAAGAGCTGGCCAAGGCACTCAAGCCAGACCAGCATGAATTCATCAAGAAACTGGTCAACAAAATGTCCGACCAAATCCAGCGCGACAAAGCCAGGGTTCAAGCTGAGATCAACGCCCTGGTCCGGGACCCGACCTTGCAACTGGACGTGTACAAGAAAGGGAGGATGGCGGCCCTGGTCGTTACCGCCAGCACCACCCCATCCATGTTCGGCATCACTGCCAAAGCCGCCGAGCTGCAACTATTCGTGCTGTGGATCGCCGGCGCGGTGACAGTGCTGCTGGGTGAGGAACAGCAGCAATAAGCCAGCCCCCACGCAGGGAGCGCCGCGCTTGCAAAAGCAGTGCGGCGCCCTGCCGGGCCTGGTCATTTCCGCTTCAGCAGCGAACCCAGCACACCCCTGACGATTTCCCGCCCCACCGAGGAACCGATCGAGCGCGCTGCCGACTTGATCACCGCTTCCACCACCGTATCCTTGCGGCGCGATCCCTGCCCGCCGAACAAGTCGCCCAGCGCATCCTGCACACGGTCGCCGATACTGGGCGTGGTCGAGACCGAAGGCGGTGGCGGCGTCGGCGCGTCCGGGCTGGCAGGCGCAGGCGCGCGGCCCCAGCCGTCCGACTGTGGCGCGGGCGAACGCTGCGCCGGCTCGGGCTGCGTCCTCACCACCCGGCCCTTCAGTTTTTCATAGGCTGAATCGCGGTCCACCGCTTTTTCATAGACGCCGGCCACGATGGACGACGCCATCAATTGCTGGCGCTCTTCGCCGCTCAAGGGGCCGATGCGCGAAGCCGGCGGCACGATGAAGGCGCGCTCCACCATGCCTGGCGTGCCTTTTTCATCAAGGAAGGAAACCAGCGCCTCGCCCACGCCGAGCTCGGTGATCACGCGCGCCGTGTCGAGTGCGGGATTGGGGCGGAAGGTTTCGGCTGCCGCCTGCACTGCTTTCTGGTCGCGCGGCGTGTAGGCGCGCAACGCATGCTGGACCCGGTTGCCCAACTGGCCCAGCACGGTATCGGGAATATCGAGCGGGTTCTGGGTGACGAAATACACGCCCACGCCCTTGGAACGGATCAGGCGCACCACTTGCTCTATTTTTTGCAGCAACTGCTTGGGCGCCTCGGCAAACAGCAGGTGCGCCTCGTCAAAGAAAAACACCAGCTTGGGTTTGTCGAGGTCGCCCACCTCGGGCAGGTGCTCGAACAATTCCGACAACATCCATAGCAAGAACGTTGAATACAGGCGCGGTGAATGCAGCAGCTTGTCAGCCGCCAGGATATTGACCAGCCCCCGGCCGCGCTCGTCTGTTTGCAGCAAGTCGTCGATGTTGAGCATCGGCTCGCCAAAGAAAATGTCGCCACCCTGCTCGGATACACCCAGCAGCCCACGCTGGATTGCGCCAATGCTTGCCGCGGAGATATTGCCGTATTCCGTCTGGAACTCAGCCGCGTGCTCACCCACATGCTGCAGCATGGCGCGCATGTCCTTCAAGTCCAGCAGCAGCAAGCCACGGTCGTCCGCAATCTTGAACGCCAGTTGCAGCACGCCGGCCTGGGTTTCATTCAGGTTCAGCATGCGCGCCAGCATCAGCGGGCCGATGTCGGCAATGGTGGCGCGCACCGGGTGACCCTGTTCGCCAAACACATCCCAGAAGGTGACGGGCGCGCCAGCCCAGGTTGGCGCTGGCAGCCCGAGCGCATCGAGCCGGGACTGCAGTTTGGGCGTGGCCGAGCCTGGCTTTGCGATGCCTGACAGGTCACCCTTGACGTCGGCCATGAACACCGGCACGCCGATATCGGACAATGCCTGTGCCAGCACTTGCAGAGTGACTGTCTTGCCGGTGCCGGTGGCGCCGGTAATGCAACCATGCCGGTTGGCCAATTGCGACAACAGGGCCAGTTCGTGTTGCTCGTTTTTTGCTATCAGCAGGGGTGCGCTCATGTCGTCGGGTGTCCCGGTTCGGGGTCGGTCGGTGAAGGGGGCTATGTTAGAATCGCCCTTCAAAATCAAGGGCGTAACAACTGGTAAACAAGGGAAGGATGGCGCAGCGCGCCGGCCGGGTCCGATTTTCCGGTTGCATGCCGTTTTGTATCACATGTCTGGGAAAATTCGTCATGGCTGGACACAGCAAATGGGCCAACATCAAGCATAAAAAGGCAGCCACCGACGCCAAGCGCGGCAAAGTCTGGACCCGCCTGATCAAGGAAATCACGGTTGCGGCGCGCATGGGCGGCGGCGACATTGGCGCCAATCCGCGCTTGCGGCTGGCGGTGGACAAGGCGGCCGACGCCAATATGCCCAAGGATAACGTGACCCGCGCCATCCAGCGCGGCAGTGGCGGCCTGGAAGGCGTGAACTATGAAGAAATCCGCTACGAAGGCTACGGCATCAATGGCGCCGCCATCATTGTCGATTGCATGACAGACAACCGGGTGCGCACCGTGGCCGAAGTCCGGCATGCTTTTTCAAAATTCGGCGGCAACATGGGTACCGAGGGTTCGGTCGCCTTTCTGTTCAAACACTGCGGCCAATTGTTTTTCGCGCCCGGCACCGATGAAGACGCGCTGATGGAAGCCGCGCTCGAAGCCGGCGCTGAAGACGTGCTGACCGACGACGAAGGTGGGCTGGAAGTAATCTGCGGCCCGCACGACTTGTCTGCCCTGCGCGACAAGCTTGAAGCCGCCGGCTTCAAGCCGGAACTGGCTGAAGTCACGATGAAACCTGCGACCGAAACCGAATTCACCGGTGAAGATGCGCAGCGCATGCAGAAACTGCTGGATGCACTGGAAAACCTGGACGACGTCCAGGAGGTGTACACCAATGCCATCATGCAGGAGTGAGTTGTTTGCCCGGCCCCGGCCCTGCGCCGCGGCGCGTTCGCGGCCTGTCCCCGTCGTTACATTGTCCCGTCTTACATTGTCCTGTCGTCCTATTGATCCCCGGCTTCAACACATAACGTAATCCATGAAAATTCTTGTCGTAGGTTCAGGTGGGCGGGAACACGCACTGGCCTGGAAACTGGCCCAGTCGCAGCGCATACAAATGGTGTATGTCGCAAGCGGCAATGGCGGCACTGAAAGCAATCCCGGTTTGCGCAACGTCCCGATCAATGACCCGGCCTGGCTTGCGCAATTTGCGCTGAAAGAAAACATCGCGCTGACCGTGGTCGGTCCGGAAGCGCCGCTGGCAGCGGGCATCGTCAACCATTTCCGCGAGCAGGGCCTGAAGATCTTTGGCCCCACCAGCGAAGCGGCGCAACTGGAAAGCTCCAAGGATTTCGCCAAGGCTTTCATGCAGCGGCATGGCATTCCAACGGCCCGCTACCAGAGCTTCGCCGACGCCAAAGCCGCGCATGATTATGTGCAGCAACAAGGCGCACCCATCGTGATCAAGGCCGACGGCCTGGCCGCCGGCAAGGGCGTGGTCGTTGCCATGACGCTGGACGAAGCCCACCAGGCAGTGGACATGATGTTGTCGGACAACCGCCTGGGCGATGCTGGCGCCCGCGTCGTCATTGAAGAATTCCTGGCGGGCGAGGAAGCCAGTTTCATCGTGATGGTGGATGGCAAGAACATCCTGCCGCTGGCCACCAGCCAGGACCACAAGCGCCTGAAGGATCATGATGAAGGGCCGAACACGGGCGGCATGGGCGCCTATTCGCCGGCACCGATCATCACGCCAGCCCTGCATGCGCGCGTCATGCGTGAAATCATCGTTCCCACGGTGCAGGGCATGGCGAAAGACGGCATACCGTTCACCGGCTTCCTGTATGCCGGGTTGATGATTGACAGCCAGGGGAACCCGCGCACGCTGGAATTCAATTGCCGCATGGGGGATCCGGAAACCCAGCCAATCATGGCGCGCCTGAAGACCGACCTGGTCGGTGTGATGGAACATGCAGTCAATGGCACGCTGGATGCGGTGACGCTCGAATGGGACCGCCGCACCGCGCTGGGCGTGGTGCTGGCCGCCGCCGGCTATCCGGACGCGCCACGCAAGGGCGACGTCATTACCGGCATTCCCGCCGAAACGCCGGAATGCGTGACTTTCCATGCCGGCACCACTAGCAAGGATGGGGCGCTGGTGACGTCCGGCGGGCGCGTGCTGTGCGTAGTGGGCTTGGGCGACAATGTGCGCATGGCGCAAAAGCAGGCTTATGCGGCGGTCGACCAGATTCATTTCGATGGCGCGCAGTTCCGCCGCGACATCGGCTGGCGGGCGCTGAAACGGCCGGCCTGAACCGGCTGCCTGGCCCGGGTGCGCTCGGGCGAATTTTTTCTTCGCGTTCAGCACTGTTGCTGCTTCGATAGCGGTGGTTCAACCCTACCATTAGGTGCCAACCCCATCCCCGCCCCCGCCCTCCCCTTGAAAGGGAGGGAGCTTTCGGGATCCTGCACAGTCAAGCGACGCTTCGGTATCCCCTCCCTTTCAAGGGGAGGGTTAGGGTGGGGATGGGGTCAACGCACTCATGCAGGAGGCTTACCCGGCCTCTCAAAGCACCTGTCTCCCCAGTGAATATCTAAAGCTGCCCCCTACCCTCCCCGCCACCCCCTTCCACAGAAAACGGGAACGCGGCGCTCGCCGGCTTCATCCAATGTCATGACAACACAGGAATTCGAACCCGGAGCAGCGCAATGCGACCCGTCGCAACAACAAAAAACAGTGCGCAAGACTTGAGCGATCCTGACCTGGTGCAGCAAGT
Source organism: Paucimonas sp. (assembly GCA_028292545.1). Lineage (GTDB taxonomy): Bacteria > Pseudomonadota > Gammaproteobacteria > Burkholderiales > Burkholderiaceae_D > Lacisediminimonas. The sequence continues at coordinate 17,231 of JAQGMC010000055.1, read as the reverse complement.
GCTGGCCGGCGACAGGAATGCCTTCCAACTGCTGATGCGGCGCCACAACAGGCCGCTCTACCGCACGGCGCGCAGCATCCTCAAGGACGATGCCGAAGCGGAGGATGCGCTGCAGGATGCTTACCTGCTGGCCTACCGTAACCTGGAAAAATTCCGCGGTGACGCAAGCCTGGCAACCTGGCTTACGCGCATCGTCGTCAATGAATCGATCGCGCGCCTGCGCAAGACCAGCCGCACGGCAACGGTTATCCAGCTCAACGGCGATGCGACCACCGACTACGAGCCAGCGGAGGAAGCAATGGGCCAGGCCGATTCGGAACCGGAGCAAAGCGCCCAGCGCGCCCAGGTGCGCAGCTTGATAGAAAAGAAGATCGATGCACTGCCGGCAGATTTTCGCACCGTATTCATGCTGCGCGCGCTGGAGGAAATGAGCGTCGAAGAAACCGCCGCCTGCCTTGGCATACCAGAGGCGACGGTGCGTTCGCGCTATTTCCGCGCCCGCGGCTTGCTGCGCGAAGCGCTGTCGCGTGAAATCGATTTTGCGCTGGAAGAAGCCTTCATGTTCGATGGCGCGCGCTGCGACCGCATCGTAGAAAGCGTGTTGGGCGCGCTGCCCTGAATCCCGCCGCTTCGGCCGCCAGGCCGGCTACCGCTGCATTGTTTATTTGCTGTCCAACCCGAGGAGATTCGCCATGAACAAGTTGATCTGCACCCTGTTTGCAAGTGCATTCGCGCTCGCGCTTTCCGGCATGCCAGCGCAAGCAGCCGGGTTGGACGATGCCCAGATCGCCGGCATCGTGGTCACGGCCAACCAGGTTGATATCGACGCCGGCAAGCTGGCGCAAAAACGCTCGAAGAACAAGGAAGTGAAAAAGTTTGCCAAGCAAATGGTGACCGACCACACCGGCGTGAACAAGCAAGCGACTGCGCTGGTGAAAAAGCTGAACGTGACCCCCAAGGATAGCGACACGGCAAAAGAATTGAAAAAAGGCGGGGACGCCAACCTGGCCACGCTTAATAAATTGAAGGGCAAGGAATTCGACAAGGCCTATGTCGACAATGAAGTGAGTTACCACCAGGCCGTGATCGACGCGCTCGACAAGTCGCTGATACCGGATGCGAAGAACGCCGAACTGAAAGACACGCTCGTCAAGGTGCGCCCGGCTTTCGTTGCCCATCTCGAGCATGCCAAGCACTTGCAAGGCGCGCTGAAGTAAACAACCGGCCCGCGCCAGCCACAGGGGGATGCGATGTATCGAAGCCTTGGAACGATCTTCACCCTGCTCACGGCTGGCGCCGTGCTGCCGGCGCAGGCGCAGCCGGCGCAAACCCATGTCATAGAAATCGAGGCGATGCAGTTCATGCCATCCCGGCTGGAAGTGCGGGCAGGCGACACCGTCATCTGGAAGAACAAGGATCCGTATCCGCATACCGCCACGGCCAACGCCACCCCACAGGGTAAAGCGTTTGATTCCGGCACCGTGACGGCCGGGCGCTCGTGGAAATACAAGGCGGTGAAAAAAGGCAGCATCCCCTATTTCTGCGCGCTGCACACCGGCATGAAGGGCGAGCTGGTTGTGAAGTAAGCCGGGGCCAGGTGCCAGGCTCGATGCCAGGCAAGGCGGGCGACGCCTACAACCAGGTTACAGCAGCGCGCAACCGGCACCAGCGATGCGATCGGCCAGGCGCCGGTTGGACTGGCCGCGGGGTACAATCCGCCCGATCCCACCTGCAATCGAATCCGCACCTGCCGTGACCGACTTCATCGAACCCGCCGCCGTCAAGGATTACCTGCTCGGGCTGCAAAGCCGTATCGTCGAAGCGCTGGAGCGCATCGATGGCAAACCCTTCCTGCGCGATAGCTGGCTGCGGCCTGAAGGCGGTGGCGGCATATCGCGCTTGCTTGAGGAAGGCAATGTGCTGGAACGCGGCGGCGTCGGTTTCTCCCATGTGACGGGCAAGAACCTGCCACCTTCGGCCGCCGCCAACCGGCCTGAGATCGCCGGCCGCAATTGGGAAGCGATGGGCGTGTCGCTGGTGCTGCATCCGCGCAATCCGTATGCGCCCACCGTCCACATGAACGTGCGTTTCTTCATTGCGCAAGCCGAAGGTGAAGCGCCGGTATGGTGGTTTGGCGGCGGCATGGACCTGACGCCGTACTACGGTTTCGAAGAAGACGTGCGCCATTTCCACCGCAGCTGCCGCGATGCGCTCGCGCCTTTTGGCGAAGAACTGCATCCGCGTTTCAAGCAATGGTGCGACGATTATTTTTACCTGAAGCACCGCAAGGAAGCGCGCGGCGTCGGCGGCATCTTCTTCGACGATTTCAATGCGCCCGGCTTCGCGCAAAGCTTTGCGATGATGCAGAGCGTGGGCGACCATTTCCTGCCGGCCTACCTGCCGCTGCTGGAAAAGCGGCGCGAGATGCCGTATGGCGAGCGCGAGCGCGACTTCCAGGCTTATCGCCGCGGCCGCTATGTCGAATTCAACCTGGTGTTTGACCGCGGCACCTTGTTCGGCCTGCAGTCAGGCGGGCGCACCGAGTCGATCCTGATGTCGATGCCGCCGCTGGTGAAATGGCGCTATGACTGGCATCCCGCGCCCGGCACGCCGGAAGCGGCGCTGGCCACCGATTTCCTGCCGCACCGGGACTGGCTGGCGTGAGCGCTGCGCCCGTCGTATTGTTGATGGGCGGCAGTTTCGACCCGGTCCATGCCGGTCATGTCGCGATCGCGGGCTATTTCGTCAAACTGCTGGGGCCGGACCTGCTGCGCCTGGTGCCAGCCGCCGATCCGTGGCAAAAAGGCGCGCTGCATGCGAGCGCGGCCGACCGCATTGCCATGCTCGAACTGGCGTTTGCAGCACAACCGGTTCCGGTGGTAATCGACGACCAGGAGATACAGCGCCGGGACGGCAGCTATACTGTCGACACTTTACGCGCGCTGCGCGCCGAATTGGGGCCGCAAGCGTCGCTGGCATGGATCATCGGCGCCGACCAGCTGGAACGGCTGCACACCTGGCGCGAGTGGCGCACGCTGTTTGACCTGGCCCATTTTTGTGTCGCATCGCGCCCGGGCCATGATGCCGTTGCCGATGCCGGACAAGTGACGCCCGAAGTAGCAAACGAATTCAAACGCCGGCGCGCAACAGCAGCACAGCTTCGTGATTGCGCGCACGGACTGGCGCTGTTTGCATCGAATCTTTCCTTCGACCTGTCGTCTACCGAAGTACGGGCTGCACTCAAGCGCGGGGAGCGTCCCGCGCAAGCCCTGCCAGGCACGGTGCTAGACTATATTGGACAACACCACCTCTACCAAAGCTAATGGATATCAAAAAACTGCAAGCCGTCGTTATCGACGCCCTCGAAGATGTCAAGGCGCAAGAAATCGCGCTGTTTGACACAACCCACCTGACCGCGCTCTTCGATCGCCTGGCAATCGCCTCCGGTACTTCGAACCGGCAGACCAAGGCATTGGCTGCCTCCGTGCGCGACAAGGTCAAGCAAGCGGGCGGCAACGTGGTCAGCATGGAAGGAGCGGAAACGGGCGAATGGGTGCTCGTGGACCTGGGCGACATGGTGGTCCACATCATGCAGCCAGCGATCCGCACTTATTACCGCCTGGAAGAGTTGTGGGGTGACAAGCCACTGAAGATTGCCGACGCGAAACGCGGCGTGCGCTCCAAGGGCGTAGCCGAAGAGGCTGTCGCCAAGCCGGTGCGCCGACGCCGTCCGGAAGAAGCCAGCCAGATGGCCACCCAAGCAGAGGATGAACCAAAGCCGGCACGCAAGACCGCCGCCAGGACAGCGTCGAAGACGGCGTCAAAAACAGCGGCGAAAAGCGCAGCAGGCAAAACCGCAGCTAAGTCCGCCAGCAAGTCCGCCAGCAAGACCGCGAGCAAGACTGCCAGCAAAACCGCAGCTGGCAAGACTGGCGCGAAATCGGCCCCACGCAAGACTGCTGCCAAGACCCCGACCGGCAAGACCGTCAAGGTTGCCCCCAGCAAGACTGCGGCTGCCGGCCGCACTGCTGCGCGGCGCGCTGCCGCCGACCGCAGCTAAGCTGCCGCAGCGCAGCAGGCACGCGTCCTCATGCAACTGGTGATTGCCGCCGTCGGCCACAAAATGCCGGCGTGGATAGACGCGGGCTTCCAGGAATACGCCAAGCGCATGCCGCCCGAATGCCGCATCGTGCTGCGCGAAGTGAAGCCGGTCGAGCGCTCAGGCAGCAAGACTGCTGAAACCGTGATGGCGGCCGAGCGCGAGCGCATCGAAGCAGTCATTCCCAAAGGTTCACGCGTGGTCGCGCTCGACGAGCATGGTCGCGACCTGACCACATTGCAGCTGGCCGCCAAGCTGACTGGCTGGCAACAGGACCGGGGCGATGTTACATTCGTCATCGGTGGCGCCGATGGGCTCGATGCCGGTTTCAAGCAGCAAGCCAACCTGCTGTTGCGCGTATCGAGCCTGACCCTGCCCCACGGCATGGTGCGGGTACTGCTGGCAGAACAGCTGTATCGCGCATGGTCCATTACACAGAACCATCCTTATCACCGTCCTACCCTTTGATGCTGCTCATTTGATGAAACCCGCCGACCAGAAAATCTACCTGGCTTCGAAAAGCCCACGCCGGCGTGAACTGCTGCGGCAGGTTGGTATCGATTTCGAATTGCTGATGCTGCGCGAAGCACAAGGCCGCGGCCCTGAAGTCAGCGAAGCGGTGCTGCCGGGCGAAGCGCCGCTGGACTACGTCAAGCGCGTCACACTGGAAAAAGCGGAAGTCGCCGAGAAAGCCATGTTGTGGCGCAGGTTGCCAGTGCGCCCGGTGCTGTCCGCGGATACCACGGTATCCATCGATGGCGACATACTCGGCAAGCCAGCCACGCCGGCCGAAGCCTTCGAAATGCTGAGTCGCCTGGCCGGCCGCACGCATCAGGTGATGACCAGCGTGGTGCTGCGGCTGAAGGATGAAGACACCTGGCAGGCAACCAATATCTCCAGCGTGAGCTTTGCGCCGCTGTCGGCGCAAGAAATCCGCAATTACTGCGCGCTGACTGAGCCCTACGACAAGGCAGGCGGCTATGGCATACAGGGTTATGCCGCCGCCTTCATCACGGAAATCAACGGCAGTTACTCCAGCATCATGGGCCTGCCCTTGTACGAAACCTCGCAACTGCTGCTGCAAGCCGGCCTGCGCACGCCCCGACATGACTGAAGACCTTCTCATCAATGTCACACCGCAGGAAACCCGGGTCGCGATGGTTTTGCAGGGTGCGGTGCAGGAGCTGCATGTGGAACGCAGCAGCTCGCGCGGGCGCACCGGCAACGTCTACCTGGGCAAGGTGGTGCGGGTGCTGCCGGGCATGCAGTCTGCCTTCATCGACATTGGTCTGGAACGCGCCGCTTTCCTGCATGTGGCCGACATCTGGGAAGCGCGTCCGCACGACGGCAGCAATGTGCCGCCAATGGCAATTGAAAAGCTGATGTTCGACGGCCAGAACGTGCTGGTGCAAGTAGTCAAGGATCCGATCGGCACCAAGGGCGCGCGCCTGTCGACCCAGATTTCGATTGCGGGCCGCATGCTGGTCTACCTGCCGCAAGACCCACACATCGGCATTTCGCAGCGGATTGAAAAAGAAGCCGACCGTGAAGCCTTGCGCGAGCGCGTGCGGCGGCTGCAACCGGCTGATGAAAAAGGCGGCTACATCATTCGCACGATGGCTGAGGATGCGAGCGAGCAAGAGCTGCAGATGGATATCGAATACCTGCGCAAGACCTGGGCCACGATCAGCCAGCAATCGCGCGCGCTGCCGGCGCCGTCGCTGCTGTACCAGGACCTGAGCCTGGCGCAACGGGTGCTGCGCGACTTCGTGCATGACGATACGTCGACGATACAGATCGACTCGCGCGAAAACTTCATGAAGCTGCAGGAATTCGCACTGGCTTACACGCCCTCCGTGCTGCCGAAAATGATGCACTACACCGGCGAGCGGCCGCTGTTTGATCTGTATTCGGTGGAAGAAGAGATTGAACGCGCGTTGGGGCGCCGGGTCGACTTGAAATCTGGCGGCTACCTGATCATCGACCAGACCGAGGCGATGACGACGATTGACGTGAATACCGGCAGCTATGTCACCGGCCGCAATTTCGACGACACGATATTCAAGACCAACCTGGAAGCCGCGCATGCAATTGCGCGCCAGCTGCGCCTGCGTAACCTGGGCGGCATCATCATCCTGGACTTCATCGACATGGAAAATGCCGAGCATCGCAATGCGGTGCTGGCGGAACTGAACAAGGCGCTGTCGCGTGACCGCACGCGCATGTCGGTGTCAGGCTTTTCCGCGCTCGGCCTGGTCGAAATGACGCGCAAGCGCACGCGCGAATCGCTGGCGCATATCCTGTGTGAACCCTGCCCCGCTTGTAGCGGCAAAGGCCAGGTCAAGACTGCGCGCACAGTGTGCTATGAAATCTTGCGCGAACTGCTGCGCGAAGCAAAGCAGTTCAACCCGCGCGAATTCCGGATACTTGCGTCGCAACTGGTGATCGACCTGTTCCTCGAAGAGGAATCGCAGCACCTGGCGATGCTGGGCGACTTCGTCGGCAAGCCGATATCGCTGCAGGTGGAAGGACTGTTCCACCAGGAGCAGTACGACATCATTTTGATGTAACCGCCCGGGTCGCCATGACCACAGGCAGGCATGGGTGTCGCATCCAGGCGCGATGAAAATCTACACCATCGGCTTCACCAAGCGCTCTGCAGAATCCTTCTTTTCTGCGCTTGAAGCGTCGGGCGCGCAGACCTTGATCGACGTGCGCCTGAACAACGTCTCGCAGCTTGCCGGCTTCAGCAAGAAGAACGACTTGCAGTATTTCGTCGGCCGGATTTGCGGCATGCGTTATCGCCACTTGACCGAGCTGGCACCGACGAAAGAAATGCTGCAGGCGTACCAGGCGAATGGCCACTGGGACGACTATGCCAAAAATTTCCTGGCCCTGATGGCGCAGCGACGTATCGAAGATCTTGACCGCGCCATGCTGGATGGCGCCTGCCTGCTGTGCAGCGAAGACAAGCCGCATCACTGCCATCGCCGCCTGGTGGCGGAATACCTGGACGACAAGTGGGGTGGTGTCGAGATCGAGCATCTGTAGCCGCCCAGCGAAGGCCAACGGTCTGGATTGGGTTCCTGGCACTGGGCCCTTACCACGCTAACGCAGTCACTTTTCCAGTATGCCGCGCACCGGCTCCCACACCATGCCCGGCTCCATCGTATTCATGCAAGCGTGGTGGCCGAGGGGACATTCGCGCTGGCGGCAGGGCGAACAGTCCAGGTGCAGCGACAGGGAATGCGCGATATCGGAAAACGGCGGCGCATGGCCCGGATCGGTCGGGCCGTACAGTGCCACTACCGGCCGGTTCAATGCCGAGGCAATATGCAGCAAGCCTGAATCATTGCTTACCACCGCATCGGCCCGCGCCAGCAATGCCACGGCTTCGCCCAGCGAGGTGCGGCCCGCCAGGTCGCGCACGAACGGGGCTTGGTCCTGGATCGCGGCAGTTACCTCGCTATCCTTGCCGGACCCGAGCAGCACCACTTGGGCCTCTGGATCAGCCGCGCGGATATACAGCGCAAGCGCGGCGAAATGCCCGGCCGGCCAGCGCTTGGCGCTGCCGAATTCAGCGCCCGGGGCGAAGGCAACCAGGCGCGCATCCTGCGCCAGGCCTGCCTTGCTGAGGACAGCGGCGATCACTTCATCAGACACTGCCAGCCTGGGTTTGGGCAAGGCTGACGGCGGCAACGCATCAGCCGCCGGCGCATCGGCCAGCGCAGCGTAAAACGACACCATGGGCCGTGGCGACTTGCGGTTGTCGCGATGCAGGATATTGATGAAGCCATAGCGGCTTTCGCCGACATAGCCGATGCGGCGGCGAATGCCGGCCATCAACGGTATCAGCGCGAATTTCAGGGTATTGGGCAGCACATAGGCTTCGGCATAGCCACGCCGCTTGAGCGCGCGCGCAAAACGCCAGCGCTCCTTCAGCTGCAATTGCCCATGCCGGAATGGCGACTCGATGACCGTATCGACTTCCTGCATCGCCCGCCATATCGGCGCCACCCAGGCCGGCGCCAGTACGTCGATGGCGCGCTCCGGATCGCGCGCGCGCAGCCGCTGCAGCAAGGGTTGCGCCATCACGGCGTCGCCAATCCAGTTGGGCGAAATGACCAGCGTGCGGCCCGGGCCAGGCTTCATCAGCGCGGCACCCGGCCCATCAGGAAAAATTCATCATTCGGCCGCATCGAAATCGCATTCGCCATGCGGTTTGAGAGACCAAAGAAAGCGGTGATGGCGGCAATGTCCCAGATATCGTCTTCGGTGAAGCCGTGCTTGCGCAAGATGGCATGGTCTTCATCGCTGACCGATTGCGAATCCAGGCACACCTTGACCGCGAAATCCAGCATCGCCATCTGGCGCGGGGTGATATCGGCCTTGCGATGATTGACCGCGACTTGGTCGGCCAGCAGCGGCTGCTTGGAATAGATGCGCAGCAAGGCGCCATGCGCGACCACGCAATACAGGCACTGGTTGCGGCCGCTAGTGGCGGTGACGATCATTTCGCGGTCGGCCTTGGTCAGCGTGCCGCCTTCACGCAGCATCAGCGCATCATGATAGGCAAAGAAGGCGCGGAACTCAGCCGGCCTGTGCGCCAGTGTCAGGAAGACATTCGGCACAAAGCCAGCCTTCTCTTGCACGGCAAGGATTACGGTGCGTATGTCTTCCGGCAAGTCGGCCAGTTCCGGTACGGGAAAGCGCGAGATCGCAGGTGCGGTGCTCATGGCGTCAGCTCCTCTGTGAATTGCAGTCGGTACAAACTCGCATAGACACCATTTTGCGCCAGCAAGTCCGCATGCGGCCCGGTTTCGATGATGCGGCCATCCACCAGCACGACGATGCGATCGGCGCGCTCGATGGTGGACAGGCGATGCGCAATCACAAGCGTGGTGCGACCGCGCATCAACTGGTCCAGCGCCGCTTGCACCGCGCGCTCGGACTCGGTGTCGAGCGCGGAGGTGGCTTCATCCAGGATCAGTATCGGCGCATCCTTGTAGATTGCGCGCGCAATTGCAACCCGCTGCCTTTGGCCGCCAGACAAGCGGCTGCCGTTGTCGCCGATGCGGGTTTGCAAGCCTTGCGGCAGGTTGGCGATCACATCCTGCAGGTAAGCGGCGCGGGCCGCGGCATTGACGCGCGTCGGATCGGGTGCTTCGTCGCCATAGGCAATATTGGCGGCCAGCGTGTCGTCAAACAACACGACATTCTGGCTGACCATCGCGATCTGGTTGCGCAGGCTGGATAGCGAAATCTCGCCAATCGGCCGGCCATCGAGCCGGATCTGGCCTGTCGTCGCGGTATAGAACTCCGGCACCAGCGCCACCAGCGTCGACTTGCCGCCGCCGGACATGCCAACGAACGCAATCGTCTCGCCGGGCGCGATATGCAAGTCGATGTCGGCCAGCGCCGGCCGCGCCTGGCCGGGATAGGTGAAGCCCACGCCGTGGAACGTGATTTCGCCGCGCGCGCGGCCGGGCAGCGGCGTGCCTGTGGCGCGCTCGGGCTCGGCATCGATCAGCGCATACACGGCTTCGGATGCTGCCATGCCGCGTTGCAGGGGACCGTTCACCTCAGCCAGGCGTTTCAGGGGCGTCAGCAGCATCAGCATCGCGGTGATGAAGGATACGAAACCGCCGACCGTGGCTTCACCGCTGGCTGACTGCATCAGCGCGATCACGATCACCAGCGCCACCGCGCAAGCTGCCATCAATTGTGTGATCGGCACCGTGATGGCAAGCGCGCTGGCCATGCGCATGCTGTAGCGGATCAGGTCGCCGGCGCGCTGCTGGAAACGGCGCCGCTCATATTGCTGGCCGCCGAAAATCTTGATCACTTGCTGTGCGCGCGCGGTTTCTTCGATCACATTGGTCAGTTCCGCATTCACCTTCAACAGGCCGTGCGTGAGGCGGCGCACGCGCTTGCCAGTGAGCCGCACTACGGCCGCCGTCAGCGGCAGCAGGATCAGCGCAATCAGGGTCAGCCACCAGTTCAGCCACAACAGGAAGCCCAGCAGCACGATCACGGTCAGGAAGTCGCGTATCGCGGAGGTGAGCACATTGCGCACCATGTCGACGATTTGCTGGGTCTCGAACATGACTGAATTGATCACGCTGCCGCTGGAGTGATGGACATGGAAACCGGCCGGCACCTCGAGCAGGCGATGGAAAATCTGGCCGCGCAAGTCATTGAGCAAGCGCGACGATACCCAAGTCATCATGTAGGCGGTGGTGAAGGTGGACACCCCGCGCAAAACGAAAATGCCGATCACGGCAACCGGCACCATCCACAGCGCCAGGGTCGGCTTGGCGACGAAGCCGCGGTCCAGTATCAGCCGCAACACGGCCGGGAACATGGGCTCGGTGGCGGCGGTGGCGATCATGCCGATGAAGGCGACAATGAGGCGCCCCTTGTAAGGCGCCAGCATGCCGAGCGCGCGCCGGAAATGGGCAGGCAGGCGGATCAAGGCTGGCTCTCCTGCGCGGCGCGGGAAGGCTTCAGGACAAGGCGGTTTCCCATGCGCGTCAGTACTCCACCACCGCAACCCTGGCGCCCAGCTTTTCCATCAGCGACTGGCGCAAGCCATCCGAGGGCGCGACCCGCCATTCATCAGGCCAGCGGATTTCGCAATCGATGCCTTGCTGGGTGTATTGCATGGTGAGCGGCAAGCCCTGGTCGGAACGGAACTGGGTCAGGATCGCGCGCACCTGCTCCAGGTCGAGCCGCTGGCTGACGGCGAAGGCGAATTTCTTGCCGAACTGGGCGCGGGCTGCGGCAATATCCATCGCCTTTTCAGCGCTGATGCGCAAGCCGCCAGAGAAGCGGTCTTCCGATACCTTGCCTTGCACGCACAGGAATTCATCTTCCTTGAACAGGGTGCGGTTGGCATCGTACAACTCATTGTAGACAGTGACTTCAACCACGGCGCTGCCATCGTCGAGCGACACCACCAGCATGCGGCCGCGCTGCGTCATCTGGGTGCGCAAGCCGGAAATGATGCCGGCAATCAGGCGCGGTTCACGTGCCGGTTGCAGGTCGGCCAGGCGGGTGCGGGCAAAACGCCGCGCTTCTTCGGCATAGGCATTGAACAGGTGGCCGGACAGGTAAAAGCCGAGCGCCGCTTTTTCTTCAGTCAGGCGCTGCTTTTCAGACCAGGGCGCAGCCTTCACATAATCCGGCGTGCCGCCGAGTCCATCGTCATCGCTGCCGAACAGGCTGACCTGGTTGGCGGCGGCTTCTGCCTGTTCCGCGCATTCCATTGCAAAGCCGACCGAAGCCAGCAAAATGCCGCGATCGACTTTGAAGCAGTCGAAAGCGCCAGAGCGCACCAGCGCCTCGATCGAGCGCCGGTTGATCTGGCGCTTGTCTACCCGCTTGACGAAGTCGAACAAGTCCTTGAAAGGGCCATCCGCCTCACGCGCGGCGACGATGGCTTCGATCGCATTCTGTCCCGTGCCCTTGACCGCGCCCAGGCCATAGCGAATCATCTTCGCCGGCTTGCCGGCTTCGCCCACTGGCGTGAACCGGTAGCTCGATTGGTTGATGTCTGGCGGCAGCAGTTTCAAGCCGCAAATGTCGATCGCATCCTCGACCAGGATCTTGATCTTGTCGGTGTCGTCCATCGCCAGCGACAAGTTGGCGGCCATGAAGGCGGCCGGATGATGCGCTTTCAGCCAGGCGGTGTAATACGACAGCAAGGCATAGGCGGCGGCATGCGACTTGTTGAAGCCGTAGCCGGCAAACTTTTCCATCAAGTCGAAGATCTCGTCCGCCTTTTCTTCGGACAAGCCATTCTTGGCCGCGCCTTCGCGGAACAGCATGCGATGCTGCGCCATCTCCTCCGCTTTTTTCTTGCCCATCGCGCGCCGCAACAGGTCGGCGCCGCCGAGCGAGTAACCGCCGATGACCTGCGCCATCTGCATCACCTGCTCCTGGTAGACCATGATGCCGTAGGTTTCGGACAGGATGCCCTCTGTACGCGGGTCTGGATACTCGAAGCGCTCGCCATGCTTGCGGCGGCAGAAATCGGGAATCAGGTCCATCGGGCCCGGGCGGTACAGCGCCACCAGCGCGATGATGTCTTCAAAGCGGTCGGGCCGCGCTTCCTTCAGCATGCCTTGCATGCCGCGGCTTTCAAGCTGGAACACGGCCACCGTCTTGGCCTTGGTCAGCAGCTCATACGAGGCGCGGTCGTTCAGGGGCAGCTTGTCGAGGCTGAAATCGGCCATGCCTGGATCAAGCTGCTTGATGTACTGCACCGCGCGATCGAGGATGGTGAGTGTGGTCAGGCCCAGGAAGTCGAATTTCACCAGGCCCACGGCTTCAACATCATCCTTGTCGTATTGCGACACCACGCCGCTGTCGCCGCCTTGCGTGTAGAGCGGGCAGAAGTCGGTCAGCTTGCCGGGCGCAATCAGCACGCCGCCGGCATGCATGCCGATGTTGCGGGCGATGCCCTCGACTTGCTGCGCCAGTTCCAGCAACTGGCGCACTTCCTCCTCCTGTTGCTGGCGCTCGGCCAGCATCGGCTCTTCCAGGATGGCGTCGGCAATCGTGACTTGCTTGCCAGGCTTGAAGGGAATCAGCTTGGAAATGCCGTCGCAAAAACTGTAGTTGAAGTCGAGAACGCGGCCCACGTCGCGCACCGCGCCCTTAGCCGCCATGGTGCCGAAGGTCGCGATCTGCGACACCGCTTCGCGGCCGTAGCGTTCCTTCACATACTGGATCACGCGGTCGCGGCCTTCCTGGCAAAAGTCGATGTCGAAGTCGGGCATCGATACCCGCTCCGGATTCAGGAAGCGCTCGAACAGCAGGTTGTATTTCAGCGGGTCGAGGTCGGTGATGCTGAGCGAATACGCCACCAGCGAACCAGCGCCGGAACCGCGGCCCGGGCCAACTGGCACGCCATTGTTCTTGGCCCACTGGATGAAGTCGGCCACGATCAGGAAGTAACCGGGAAAGCCCATCTTGATGATGGTGTCGGTTTCAAACTTCAGCCGTTCTTCATAGCGCGGCCGCTGGCGCTCGCGGTCGGCTTCATCGGCATACAGGTGCAGCAGGCGCTTCTCCAGCCCGGCACGGGCTTCGATGACGAGGAATTCATCCAGCGTCACGCCGTCGGGCGTGGGGAAGAGCGGCAGTTTTGGCTTGCCCAGTTCCAGCACCAGGTTGCAGCGGCGCGCAATCTCGACCGCGTTTTCCAGTGCGCCTGGCAGGTCGGCAAACAAGGCCGCCATCTCGTCCTGCGACTTGAAGCACTGTTCTTGATTGAAGCGCTTGGCGCGGCGCGGGTTGGCCAGGATTTCGCCTTCGGCAATGCAGGTGCGCGCTTCATGCGCGACGAATTCCTCACGCGCCAGGAATTGCACCGGATGCGTGGCCACCACCGGCAATTGCAGCTTTGCCGCCAGCGCCACCGCCTGGCGCAGGTACTGTTCGCCATTGGCCTGGCCGTAGCGTTGCACTTCGATATAGAAATTGCCGGGAAAGACACGGGCCCAATGCTCGGCGCAGGCTTGCGCCAGTTCAGGCTTGCCGTTTTCGAAAGCCATGCCGATGTCGCCGTTTTGCGCGCCCGACAACACGATCAGCGCGTCTTCACGGCCGGCCGCTTCCAGCCATTCGGGGCGCACTTCGGCGCGGCCGCGGTGGATGTTGGTCAGCCAGGCGCGCGACAGCAAGTCGCACAGCAGCAGGTAGCCGTTCCGGTTCTTGGCCAGCAACAGCAGCCGCGATGGCTTGTCGCGGTCTTGCTCGTTGGTGATCCACAAGTCGCAGCCTGCAATCGGCTTCACGCCCTTGCCGCGCGCTGCCTTGTAAAACTTGACCATGCCGAACAGGTTGTTCAGGTCAGTGATGGCAAGCGCAGCTTGCTTGTCTTTCGCGGCCGACTGGACCACGTCGTCGATGCGCACCAGGCCGTCGACGATGGAGTATTCGGTATGCATGCGCAGGTGCACGAACTTCGGCTCCGTGCGCACTGCGCTCGCTTGCGATTCGGCGCCCAGGGCGACAGGTTCAGGTGCGTTCATGCGGCCATTTTACCTGCGCGGGACCGGCCGCGACGGCGAAATAGTGACTTGACAAGCGCCCTCGCCTGGCCTTGTTTCAGGCCGGCCGCAAGTCCGGGCCGGGACCTTGTCGATGGTCGCGCGTGCCCTTGGCCTGCAGCGCATCCAAGGCGATATCCCGGGCGACAACGAAGCGATGCGGCGGCTTTTGACGCACGCCGGGTTGCAACTGGTCCGGCCCCGGGACGGTCCTTTGTTGCGCCGCGCCGGCCGCGGCCCGGCCCTGCAAAAACGCCCCGCCCCGCCTCGCCCAGGCGATGCGGCCGGCCGGCACTGGCGCCAAGCCGCCCGCCGACCCTGCAGGCTTGGGAAAGCACTGAGCGGCCCGTATAATACCGAGGAATCAATGACTTGCCCGAAGCTTGCGCGGACCCGCCACAAAAGTCGTCAGCAAGCGCCTGGCGCCGGCCGGCATCCCCACCACGCCGCAAGACCAGGCTTGCCCCTTTTCCCGTCATGCAAAACATTGTCAATATTGCTGCCTACAAGTTCATTACCTTCAACGACACCGTCGAGCGCCGTGACGCGTTCCGGGCCGTTTGCGCCGAACAGGCGCTGAAGGGCACGATCCTGCTCTCGCCCGAGGGCATCAACCTGTTCCTGGCTGGCACGCGCGAAGGCATAGACGGCTTCCTGGCCTGGCTGCGCGCCGACCCGCGCTTCACCGATATCGAAGTCAAGGAAAGCTATTCCGACACCCAGCCCTTCAACCGGATGCTAGTGAAGCTCAAGCGTGAAATCATCACGATGAAGCATCCACTGATCAAGCCGGAACTGGGCCGCGCGCCTGCGGTGAAAGCGGACACGCTCAAGCGCTGGCTCGACGCCGGCCATGACGATGCCGGCCGCCCGGTGGTGATGGTCGACACCCGCAATGCCTTTGAAGTCGATGTCGGCACTTTCGAAAACACGATTGACTACCGCATCGAAAAATTCAGCGAGTTCCCGGAAGTGATTGCCGCCCACCGCGAGGAATTGGCCGACAAGACCGTGGTGACGTTTTGCACCGGCGGCATACGCTGCGAAAAGGCCGCGATCCATATGCTCGGGATCGGCTTTGAAAGCGTGTACCAGCTTGAGGGCGGCATCCTCAAATATTTTGAGGATGTCGGCGGCGCGCACTACCAGGGCGACTGCTTCGTCTTTGATCACCGTACCGCGCTCAACCCGGCGCTGGAAGCCACCGAAGCTGCACAGTGCTTCGCCTGCCGCGCCGTCGTCACGCCGCGCGAGCAATTGTCGCCGCAGTATGTGCCGGGCAAGTCTTGCCCGCATTGCGCCGGCATAGAAGCCTGAGGCCAGCCTGCATGCGCTGGCCCGCCTGCGCCACATCCTCCTGAGGTGACTCGATGCCTTATGTTGGCCGCTTCGCCCCCTCCCCGACCGGTAGCCTGCATGCCGGTTCGCTGGTCGCGGCGCTGGCGTCCTTCCTGGACGCGCGCGTGCATGGCGGCAGCTGGCTGGTGCGCATCGAGGATGTGGATGAAGCGCGCACCGTGCCCGGCTCGGCTGATGACATCCTGCAGACGCTGCGCACGCTGGGCATGCAATGGGATGGCGAACTGATCTGGCAAAGCCGGCGTTCCGGGCTGTACCAGCAAGCTTGTACGCAGCTCGGGGAGCACGTATTCGGCTGCGCCTGCACCCGCAAGGAAATCGAACAGGCCAGTGGGCGCCTCGGCAGCGACGGCGCAGCCATCTATCCGGGCACTTGCCGCAACGGCTTGCCTGCAGGGCGACAAGCGCGTGCGCTGCGCTTGAAAGTGCCGCCTCCGGGCCCGGATTCCCGCATCAGTTTCCACGACCAATGGTTTGGCGACGTGTCGCAAGACTTGGCCACGGATGTCGGCGATTTCGTGCTGCGGCGTGCCGATGGCTACTGGGCCTATCAGCTTGCGGTGGTGGTGGATGACGCCTTGCAAGGCGTGACTGACATCGTGCGCGGCGCCGACTTGCTCGATTCCACGCCGCGCCAGCTTTACCTGCAACGTTTGCTCGGCTATCCCGCGCCGCGCTACCTGCACGTGCCGACGGTCAGTAATGCGCGTGGCGAGAAATTGTCCAAGCAAACCGGGGCAACGGCGCTCGACGTGCGCAACCCGCTGCAGCCGCTGAAGCAGGCTGCAGGTTTTCTTGGCCTGGATGTGGAAGATGCGGTTACCACTGGAATGTTCTGGCAGCGCGCGCTGGCCGCCTGGGAGCGGCTGCTGGGTGAAACGCAAGAGCGGGACGCGGGAGCTTGAAGATGGGAACTGGGCGCCGCAGGCGTGCTGTAGCGCCCTTGGCGAACCGAACTGCACGATGGGCCGTCGCTAGTGGCCGGGCTGGCAAGCTCTTGCGGGTAGCAGCGCAACTACCCGCTCGCAGCGCGAGCTAGCGGCGCGTCAGCCCACCCAGCAAGGCCGCCCGTTTGGGCTGCTTGCCATTGCCATTCCCGCCTGCCGTGGCCTCTTCATTGTCAGCGCCCGCGACAGGAACGGTTGGCGCTTCTGGTTCGTAAGGCTTCAGGAACCAGGGATCGACTTTCTCCGGGCGCGAGCCACGACCGCCGCTGCGCGGCGCCGACGATGTGCCCGGCGCATAGCTGCTGCCGCTGCTACTGCCGGCACTGCTGCCACGCGCGCTGCTGCCTGGAGCGCGCTCCTCGCGACGCGGGCTGCTGCCATAGCTGGCTTCTTCACGGCGCGGGCGCGCATGATGGCCGCCGCCGACAAAACCAGTCAACTGTTCCACGTTGAATTTGGTGCGGATCAGCTTTTCAATATCGGTGAGCAGCCGGACATCCTTGTCGGTGCAGAGCGAAATTGCGTCGCCGGAGGCGCCGGCACGACCGGTGCGGCCGATGAGATGGACATAATCTTCGGCGTTGTAGGGCAGGTCGTAATTGATCACGCACGGCAGTTCAGCAATGTCGAGCCCGCGCGCGGCGACGTCGGTTGCCACCAGCACGTCCACGCTGCCGTTCTTGAATGCTTCCAGCGCAGCCATGCGCTCGGCCTGCGACTTGTCGCCGTGGATGGCGGTGGCTTTCACGCCTTCCTGTTCAAGCTGGC
>JAQGMC010000043.1 GCA_028292545.1 Paucimonas sp. | reverse complement strand
GTGCCGGCATTCTCGCCGCGCAGCAGCTCGGCTTCGGACTGGCTGTGGCTGCGCACCGCCGGCATCAGCAACAGTTGCGTTCCCACCAGCATGAAGCCAAGCGAGGTGTTGGGCGCCATCAGGCCGGGCCGGGTATTGCCGTAATCCAGCCATTCATGCAGGAAAGCCAGGTCGATGCCCAGCCGGGCGCCCGTCAGATGCTCGAAGAGATTCAATGCGCAATAGCCCAACAGGGCGCTGCCCACCACCGGGGCTACACGCCGGCCCTGCTTCCTGGAGATTGCCATCACGCCCAGCGCGGCTCCGGCAAGGGCGCAACACAGGCCGGTGCCGAAAACCACCGGAACCCAGCCAGGCTGCCAGCGCGTCAAAAGCGGCATGCGCAAGATCCAGCCCAGCATGACCGTAACGCCGAAGCCGATCAGGGCAAGCGAAAGCAAAATCCGGACGGGGGCGCGGGACATGGGGATGGAGCTGGGCAAAGGGGAAACGCGCAGTTTAATTGCTATACGGAAACAATGTCGGATTTTATTGGCGGCGGCGCGCAGGACGGCCGGCGCCGTATCCGGCGCACCACGGCCGCCGCCGCGCGCGTCTTCCCGCCGCGACCGCTCTCAGTGCTGTTGCAGTTTGTCGAAGATGAAACGGCTCATGTTCAGGGCCAGCTCGTCCTCGCCGACAAAGACGGTGCCGGCATTCTCGCCGCGCAGCAGCTCGGCTTCGGACTGGCTGTGGCTGCGCACCAGCGTGACGATTGACGGGTTGAGCGTGCGTGCCGTGGCAACCATGGCACGCACGTGGAAGGTGTCCGGCGTGGCTATGACCAGCAGCGAAGCGCGCGCGATATGGGCCTGGATCAGCACCCCGGCTTCGGCCGCATTGCCGGCAACGGCCGCCACGCCCTGTTTGCGCAAGTGCTCGACCAGCTCACGGTTTTGTTCGGCGACGACGAAGTTGATGCCGCGTTCAGCCAGGCAAGCCGCAATCTTTTTGCCGACACGGCCATAGCCCACCAGCACCACTTGCCCGGTCAGCTTCGCCTGGTCAACGCTCATTGGCAGTTCCGCCAGGGGATCGGTCGGTCGCTGCAATCGGCGCGCAAGTTCAGGATTGGATTCGATCCAGTTTTTTAGCGGCTTGATCGCTTTGAAAACCAGGGGATTCAGGGTGATGGAAATGATTGCCGCACCCAGCACGATGCTTTGTGCCTGCGCCGTCATCAAGCCGAGCGCAACGCCCATCGCCGCCAGGATGAAGGAAAACTCGCCGATCTGGGCCAGGCTGGCCGACACGGTGAGCGCCGTCTTGAGCGGGTAGCGCAGCGCCCGCACCAGCAGGAAAGCGGCCAGCGACTTGCCCAGCACGATCACGGCGACTGCAGCCAGTAACTGGAGCGGACTGTCGAGCAGCACCCGCGGTTCAAACAACATGCCGACCGACACGAAGAACAGGACCGAGAATGCATCGCGCAGCGGCAGCGATTCCTCTGCCGCGCGGTGGCTCAGCTCGGATTCACGCAACACCATGCCAGCGAAAAACGCACCCAGCGCAAACGACACGCCAAACAGTTCGGACGAGCCATACGCGACACCGACAGCGGCCGCGATGACGGTCAGCGTGAAGAGCTCGCGTGAACCGGTGCGCGCCACGCGCCACAGCAGCCAGGGAAACAACTTGCGCCCCACAATCAGCATCAGCGCAATGAAACTGCCGACCTGGGCCAGCGTGATTGCCAGCGTCTTCCACAGGTTGCCGGCCGGTTCGCCATTGCCTCCACCGAGCGAACCGGCAAGCGCCGGCAACAACACCAGTACCAGCACCATCACCAGGTCTTCCACCACCAGCCAGCCGACGGCGATCTGGCCATTCATCGAGCCCAGGATGCCGCCATCTTCCAGCGCGCGCAGCAGCACCACGGTACTGGCAACGGACAGGCACAAGCCAAAGACCAGGCCGGCGCCCAGGCTCCAGCCCCAGAAATGGGCCAGGCCCATGCCCATTGCGGTGGCCACGGCAATCTGCAGGATGGCGCCGGGCAGCGCGATGCGGCGCACCGCCATCAAGTCGCCGAGGGAGAAATGCAGGCCCACGCCAAACATCAGCAACATGACGCCGATTTCGGCCAACTGCCCGGCCAGCGCGGCATCGGCCACGAAGCCTGGTGTGGCCGGCCCGATCGCAATGCCGGCGGCAAGATAGCCCACCAGCGGCGGCAGTTTCAAGCGCACCGCGACCAGGCCGAATACCAGGCCGAAGCAGAGCGCTGCGGCAATCGTGGTAATCAGCGTCAGGTCATGCGGCATGGAAGCGTTCCTCTTTAGTGTTGGGGGGGCGGATTGCGGCTGCAAGACCCGCCTGGCGCGGGCGATGCCTTGGCAATGCCGGTGCGCCAAAGCCGTCACTAGTTTAACGGCAAGCGCAGCAAAGCCTGTTGCAAAGAAAGGAAGGTGCGGCGGCGAGCTGGCACATCCAGCTCAGATTGCGTAATGCTCGAACACATAACGGCCCGGGGCCGGGCCCTGGATCGCATACCCCTTGGCTGGCGCGCCGGTGGGCGGGGGCAGGACCATGCCGCTTGACTGACGTTTCAGCCAGTCATTCCATGCCGGCCACCAGGACCCTTCAACGCAGGGCGCGGAAAGAAACCACTGGTCCGGGTCGACATACCGTTCCCCATGAACGAAACGCGACAGGCGGAAATGGCGATTCCTGTGGCCCGGCTCGCTGACGATGCCGGCATTGTGGCCGCCGCTGGTCAACAGGAAACTGACGTCGGTGTCGGCCACCAGGTTGATTTTGTAGACCGAGCGCCAGGGTGCGACATGATCGGTTTCAGTTGCCACCGCAAAGATTGGCGCCTGGATATCGGAAAGCGCAATCGGCTTGCCATTGACCCGATAGCGACCCTGGAACAAATCGTTATCCAGGAAAAAGTGGCGCAGGTATTCGCCATGCATGCGGTAAGGCATGCGGGTGGCATCGGCATTCCAGGCCAAAAGGTCGGTGACGGGCGCGCGCCGCCCCAGCAAGTAATTGTTGACCATGCGCGACCAGATCAAGTCGTTCGAGCGCAACAGCCGGAAGGCGCCAGCCATTTGCCGGTTGTCGAGAAAGCCCTGGCTCCACATCATGTCTTGCAGGAAATCGAGCTGGCTGTCATCGATGAACAGCATCAGTTCGCCGGCTTCGGTGAAATCAGTCTGCGCAGCCAGCAGGGTCAGGCAATTGAGCGCCGCGGCTTCGTCGCTGGCCATCGATGCGGCGGCAATGGCAAGCAAGGTGCCGCCCAGGCAGTAGCCGACTGCATTGATTTTCTTGCCCGGCACGATCGCCCGCACTGCGTCCAGCGCCGCAAAGACGCCCAGTTGCAGGTAGTCGTCCATGCCCAGGTCGCGGTCGGCCGCGTCCGGGTTGTGCCAGGAGATCATGAATACCGTGTGCCCCTGGCCGACCAGGTAGTTGACCAGGGAATTATGGGGCGACAGGTCGAGGATGTAGTACTTCATGATCCAGGCCGGCACGATCAGCATCGGCTCGGCATGTACCCGTGCCGTTTTCGGCGCGTACTGGATCAGCTCGATCAAGCGGTTGCGGTAGACCACTTGGCCCGCAGTGGCTGCAACATCGCGGCCGGGCTGGAAAGCTTCACTGCCCACGGGCGGCTTGCCCATGCGTTCCCGCTTCCAGTCCTCGATGAAATTCATTGCGCCGCGCATGAGGTTGTGGCCGCCCTCGCGTGCCGTGGCTTGCAGCACTTCCGGGTTGGTCGCCACGAAATTCACCGGCGACACCAGGTCGAGCATTTGTCGCGCCATGAAAGCCACCATCTGTTCATGATGATGCGACACGCCACCGATGCCAGTGGTTGCGTTATGCCACCACTGCTGCTGCAGCAGGAAAGACTGCTGCAAGAGATTGAAGGGAAACTGTTTCCAGGCCTGGCTGGTGAAGCGACGGTCTTGCGGCAACGGGTCGATGCAAGGCGGGCAGGGCAAGCCAGAGCACACGCAGGCCGCATAGTTGGCCAGGCGCCATTGCTTGCGCAGGGATTTCTCCAGCAGGCGCTGCCATTTCCCCGGCGACTGCGAAAGGTGCAGCGCCCAGTCGGTCCAGGCAAGCGCCATGCTGGTGGGCGACATGCCCAGCGTGACCCGGCCCAGGAAAGCGTGCAGCAGGCGGTCGGCGTCAGTGGGCGGTTCGATGTCGCTCCAGCCGGGCAGCACGGCGGCAAGCTCGGAACCGGTCTGGCGCGGTTCGGCCTGTGGCTGGGATAGGGATGCGGGACGCATGGATGAACATCTGGTGCTGTTCCAGATAATGACCGCGCCTGCCGTGTACAGGTTCGCGCTTGCATGGCTTGCGCGCATTTCGCCAGCATCAACAGCATGCCGCCAGCATCAACAGCATGCCGCCAGCAGCAACAGCATGCGGGTCCGCCCCGTCGTTCCTGATCAAGGCTGCTGTGGGCTGCGCGCGCTGTGCAATTCTGCGCGCAACGTGGCGATTTCCTCCCGCAACGACCGTATGTCGTCATGCAGTGCTTTTTCGAAGCGTTTCTCTTCTTCGCCCACGAAGAGCGCGGCAATACTTGCAGTTACCACGGAAAACACGGCATAGCCCAGCAGCACGATGAACATTGCAAAAATGCGTGAGGCTGGCGTGGACGGCACCAGGTCGCCATAGCCGACGGTGGCGCCGGTGGTGAACGCCAGCCACAATCCATCGGCGTAATTGAGCACCGTCGGTTCCAGCCAGTAGAAACCGCCGCCGGCGATGGCCATCAGGATGATGGAAATGCCAAAGACCTGGATTACCCGGTGCGGCCTCACCCATCTTGCCAATTGTCCAGCCAGGCGGATGAAAACGAAGCCGCAAAAAGCCAGCCGCAACAGCCATTCCAGCGCCGACCATAGCGGATCGGTTGGCAAGGCGCTGGCCAGTGCGCAAAAGAGCAGCACGATATCGACCGACATATCCTGCGACGGCCCGGCAGCAGCCCGACCGCGTCGGCGCAGGCCGAGGTCGATGGCGATCAGCAGCGCCGTCAGCCCATACAGCAAGCTGCCCAGCAGGCGTTGGCCAGGGGATGGACTCGACAGGCTGAGGTAGAACGCGGGAATCGATATCGTGAGTGCGGCGAACAGGACCGGCCGGATCGGTCCCGCGGGATGCGCTTTTTTCATGGCTCGGTGTGTGGTCTTTGTCGCAAGCTAAAACAGGCAGCGCGCCGCGAGGCCGATGTTGCCTGCGTGGATGTTCCCAACATTGTGCTGCAGGTGCCGCGCAGTGTGCCGCCCAGCGCGCCTGCTCCAGCCTTGCCTCAATCCGCCCGGGCTTGCGCAAGGCGGCGCTGCCGCTCTTCTTCTTCCTGGCGCGCGATCTCTATTTCATGCAGCACCGCGCCAACGTCAGCCTGGTGCGTATCGGCCGCAACCTGGCCCGTCAGCACTGAATCGGGCGTCAACAGCCCGGCCGCATACAAGCCCCAGATTTCCTTGCCGTATTGGGACTCCAGCAATTCGGGCGCAAAGCGGCCCAGGCAGGCGCCGAGGTTGGCGACGTCGCGCTCCAGCATGGCCGCAGCTTCGGTATTGCCGGCTGCGTCGACCGCCTGTGGCAGGTCGATGATGACCGGCCCGCCGCTATCGACAAGAATATTGTATTCGGAGAGGTCGCCGTGGATGACGCCCGCGCACAGCATCAACACGACCTGGCGCAGCAGCTGCGCATGGAAATCAAGCGCTTCCTCGCGACTGAGGACCAGGTCGTTCAGGCGCGGCGCGGCATTGCCTTGTGCATCGGTGATGAGCTCCATCAGCAGCACGCCTTCGAGGCAAATGTAGGGCACCGGAACGCGCACGCCGGCGGCCGCCAGGCGAAACAGTGCATCGACCTCTGCGTTTTGCCAGACTTCTTCCTGCATCTTGCGGCCAAAGCGGGTGCCTTTGCCCATTGCACGCGCCAGCCGGCTGTTCTTTACCTTGCGTCCTTCCTGGTAAGACGCCGCCTGGCGAAAGCTGCGTTGCGCAGCTTCCTTGTAAACCTTGGCGCAACGCACTTCATCGCCGCAACGAACCACATAGACGGTGGCTTCCTTGCCGCTCATGAGCTGGCGCAGCACGCCATCCACCAGGCCCTCTTCAACCAGGGGCTGGAGGCGTTTCGGAACTTTCATCGGGACAGGCTGCGCAAGGAAGGTGGAAAAGGGCGGATAGTAACACCAGGCCCGGTTGCGTCCTTCCGGCGGCACGCGAATTGGTGCTACATGGAGACGGCTGCGGCGCCCTCGGCACCGCGCGCTTAAAACTGGTGCCGGGCGCACTCGACGACGAGATGGTCATCGTCCTGCGCCCGTGGGCAGCGGCCCAGACGCAGGTCTTGAGGGCGCAGGTCTTATGGGCGAATCAGGGCCCGGTCAACTTCATCACGACCGACGTCCTCGCAATCCGCGTCTTCGCAATCCATGTCCTCACGCTCGCCCTCCTCCCGCTCGACGATTTCATCCTGCCTCCTTTCTTCACTCACTGGCTCATCCAGGCTCATGGCAGCACCGGGCCTGCCGGAGGCGGCGCACAGGACGTCGGCCAGCCGGGTTGCCGCCCGGTTGAAGCGGGCCATCCTGCCGTAGACGAGATGCAAGGGCGCGTACTGGACCGCGCCGTGCATTGGTAGTACGCGCAACTGGTTATCCGCGAGCAGTCCCGACACGCGGTGCCGGGGGAGCCAGCCATAGGCCAAGCGCTCGCGCAGCACGCCCAGCGCAGTGTCAAACTCGCTGACGTTCCAGGCCAGCGCGCGCGAATTCAAGCGCCGTGCGGATTCAGGCCGCGCCATGGGCGAGGACGACAGCACCACTTCGACCTGTCCATCCAGGTCCTCACTGCGGACGTGGCGTTGGAGCTTGAACAACGGATGCTCAGGATGGGCGACCGACACATACTCCACGTTCATCAGGGGCAAGCCGGTATGACCAGGCGGAACATCGGAAACAATCGCCAGGTCGGCGCCGTGGTCGCACAGGGCTTCCTCGGCACGCGTTGCGTCCGACTCCTGCAGGGCCACGCCAACCTGGCTGGAATCGGCCTGGAATTGTCGCAGCGCGGACATCAGCATCACGTTAGGGAAATTGCGGTCCACTTCCAGGTGCACGCGCGTGCCCCAGCCATTACGCAAGCTCTCCGCCAGCAGTTCAAGTTCAATGGCTTCGCGGATCAGGTTACGGGATCGGTCGAGCAGGATGCGTCCGTCTTCCGTAATGAACGCCTTGCGGCCTTCTATCTTTAGCAAGGGAAGGCCCAGCTGCTCTTGCAGCTTGGCGATGGAATAACTGATGGCGGACTGGCTCAGGTGCAGGTGTTGCCCGGCGCCCGTAAAGCCATTGCAGTCGATCACCGCATGCAGCATGCGCCACTGCCGCAGGTTGATATGCAGGCTCTTTTGGTCATACAGGCGGTACGCGCCCATCTCATTTCCCACCCGGCTGCCCGAGGCTCTCTTGAACGGAAACTCTCTGCCGCTTGAACTCATGTTATTTACTCCGTGCAATTTAGTGGAAGTGATATTTATCTAAGCGGCGCGCTGCAAATATGGACCTTAATTGCGATAACCGAACACAGCTTGCATCCTATTACGCGTTACAGGTGGTACTCAATGCGAGGAAACAGCTCGTCTTAATCTTGCTCAATCAAATAGGCAGGGGAGAAACCTTGCCCATACTCACGCATCAGGAATCCTGATTGATTGCAGATATGCCGCCCGCGCAGTATCGAAATTCATTGCTTAACCGGACCAGCGGCGCGCAATAGACTTGCGCTAATGGGAAGTTCCGACTCATTCGCCAGATGGCGAGCATTGCAAAAGTAAAGAGGTTGATCGTGACCATGCTCTCGATACCGCTCATGCAACAGCAGCAGCCCGAAGCACCGGCGTCTTCCCACAAGTGGCTTGCCTGGATGGATATCCTCAACCAGCAGCGCCGCTTCATCTTCCTGGTCGCCTGTGCTGCATGTGCGCTCAGTGCGCTCATTGCGCTGGCTTTGCCGCCGGCCTATGAGGCGAATATTCTTTTGCAGGTGAAGGAGAACGAGGGCCGCGATCGGGTCGAATCAGCCGACGGGATTGCGCCACGTGAGGGCAAGGTGCAGGCCAGTACGGAAATAGAGATGCTGCGCTCCCGAGCAGTGCTCGGGCCGGTGGTGACCAAATTGGGCCGTGAGATCGTTGCGCGCCCGTTGTACATACCACTGGTCGGCTCAGCCATCGCGCGCTGGAACAGGCAATTGTCGAGTCCCGGCCTGACTGCTGGCTATGTGTGGGGCGGTGAGCGTATCGTCGCCAGCGCCTTCACCGTGCCGGAAGAACTTGAGGGCGAGCGCTTCACGCTCACCGTGCTTGGCGGCGGAAATTTCCGCATCGAGCAAAGCGAATCTGGCATCCGTGCGCGCGGCATTGTCGGCACGACGACTGGCTTTGACACGCGCTACGGTCCGGTCGAGTTGAAAGTAGATGCGCTCGATGGCCAGCCGGGGGCCCGTTTCACGCTGCAAAAGTTGCCCCACCTGACCGCGGTCCAGCGGCTGGGCCTGGCACTCAACGTGCAGGAGCGCGGTCGCCAGACCGGGTTGGTGCATGCCTCTTTGCGTGGCGACGACCCGCGTGAAGTGACGCGGGTGCTCAATGCCATCGGCGCACAGTTCGTTGAGCTGAATGCAAAGTTGCGTGCCGACGAGGCCGAGCGCGCGCTGGAATTCCTGAACAGCCAGTTGCCAGCATTGAAGCAGTCGGTGGAAACGGCGGAGCGGCGTTCCAGCGATGTGCGTTCCAGGAAGGGTGCGGTCGACCCCACGGAGGAGGCGCGGACGATACTGCAGCAAGCCGCGCTGGCACAGGCCAAGTCTGCGGAGCTGCGCCAGAGGCGGCAAGAATTGCTGACGCGCTTCCAGCCGGGCCATCCAGCAGTCGACGCGCTGGATGCGCAGATCGCCGAAGCGGGTCGTGCGGCGGCGGCCATCACCGCCAGGATGCGCGACCTGCCGCCGATACAGCGCGACGTGGGCGCGGCCACGCGTGACCTCGAGGTCAACAAGGACGTCTACGCAAACATGCTCCACCTTTCGCGCCAGCTTGCGCTGGCCCAGCTTGGCAAGTTGGGAAACGTGCGGCTGATCGACCAGGCCGTGATGCCGAGGAAGCCGGTGTGGCCGGTGCTGCCGCTGGTGCTTGCGCTGTCAGCGGCGGGCGGCCTGCTTCTGGGCCTGGTACTTGCCGTGCTGCGCAAGATACTGTTTGCGCGCACCGAGGATCCTGAAGAGCTGGAGCACCAGTTTGGTTTGCCGGTGCTGGCCACCGTTCCGCACAGCCGGCTGGCGGCGGAGTACAGCGGCAAGCGTCTTCTGCCGCAGGGCCCGAACCAGAAAGAGCCCGACGGCGTCGTAGACAGCCTGCGCGCACTCAGGAGCGCGCTGCAATTCATCATGCGCGAGTCCGGCAACAATGTGGTGATGATGGCCGGACCCACGCAGGGGCTGGGCAAGTCCTTCCTGTGCGGGAACCTGGCGGCGATACTCGGTTCGTCGGGCAAGCGGGTGCTGCTGGTGGATGCGGACATGCGCCGCGGCCAGCTGAATGACTACTTTGGCGTCGGACGCGAACCGGGCCTGTCGGAGCTGCTTGCCGGCCGCGCCTTGCCGGCCCAGGTCGTGCGCAGCTGCGTGTATGAGAATGTCGATCTTTTGCCGGCAGGGGCTTATCCCGAGCGACCGGCAGAATTGCTTGAGCGGGTCGAGCTTGAACGACTGTTCAAGCACCTGTCGGCGCACTACGACATCATCCTGGTCGACACGCCACCCGTACTTCCCTTCTCCGATGCGCTCGCGGTGGCCCGGCATGCGGCCAAGATTTTGCTGGCCGTGCGCGCCGGCTGCAGCCATGTGGGTGAAGTCGAGCAGGCAATCAAGCAGCTCGGCAAAGCCGGCCATGCAGTGGATGGCATGGTATTCAACGACATGAAGCACAGGAGTATTTCATATCGCTATGGCTCGGCCTACGGGGCCAAGACGGGGCTCTACCTTCCGCTACCAGCCAGTGCGAAGAGCGCGGCCTGACGCCTGGGTCGCTGCTTGTTCGCCAGGCCGGCATTGCCGGCCTTTTTTTCGTCCGTCAGCTCCATGCTGCTCGTCACAGCGGGTGCTCCGCTAGTCGCATCAGATCCTTGACGCGAACAGCAGCAGCCACCGCCTTATCCATCGAATTTCGCTACTTATCGCGCACGGGCTGTCGCCTTATAGTGGCTGCATCGGGTGGCGCTTATGCGGTGCGGCAAAGGCGGACATGAATCGCGCTGCCGTGCAACCGCTTCCGGTGTCACCCGAACCCGCATGAGGACTCACATGGAGAACAGGTGATGCTCAGTGTTGTCGAGTTGCAGGGCCTGATGCTGGAGGCGGCAATCGTGAGCGGGGTATGCAGCCTGCTGATCGTGCTCACCAGGCGCTGGCATGGCGCCATGTCCATGGACAATGATTTGCGGGCGACGCAAAAAATGCACATGGTGCCGGTCCCGCGCGTGGGCGGGATCGCCGTATTCTTTGGCCTTGCCGGCGCCGCTGCCTTCGCTGGTTCCTGGAATGCAGTGGTAGGACAAATCGGTTTGTCGACCGCGCTTGCAGTCATGCTGGTAGCAGCGACGCCGGTGTTCCTGTCCGGGCTGGTCGAAGACACGACGAAATCGGTACCACCCAGGGTGCGCCTGCTCGCGGCCTTTGCCAGTGCGCTTCTGGCCGGCAGCCTGCTCGAGGCCTGGCTGCCCCGCGTGGACGTGCCGCTCCTGGATGAGCTGATGGGATTCTTTCCGGTTACCGTCCTGGTAACCGCCGTCTGTGTTGCAGGCGTCACCAATGCGATCAACATCATCGATGGCTTCAACGGCCTGGCCGGCGTGGTGGTCGCGATCATCCTTGCGGCGCTGGCGGTGCTCAACTGGCAGCTCGGCGACGCGATGGTGGCGCAACTGGCGCTTGTCGGCGTGGCTGGCGTGCTGGGCTTCATGACGGTCAACTATCCGTCGGGCCGGATTTTCCTGGGGGACGGCGGCGCCTACCTGCTCGGCTTCTGGGTGGCCCAGGTGGCAGTGCTCACGGTTGCACGCAATCCCGACGCGAGCACGTGGCAAGTGCTGGCGATTTGCTTCTACCCGGTTCTTGAAGTGCTGTTCACGATCTATCGTCGCCGCGCCGTGCGCAAAACCTCTTCCATGCTGCCAGACCGGCTGCACTTCCATACGCTGCTTTATCGCCGGGTGCTGTGCCAGAAGCTGCCACGCGTGCAGGGCCAGACCTGGTTACGCAACAGTGCCGTCGCGCTGGTCATGGGCTGCGCGGTAGGCGCGGGTGCAGTGGCCAGCCTGGAGGCCGGCAGCAACCCGACGCATGCCCTGGCAATCATCGGCGTGGAAGCACTGCTCTACCTTGCGGCCTATACGCGCCTGGTGCGCGGGCACTGGTGCCTGCGTCCCGACGTGTTGTTCGGCCTTCGGCCCGAGCGCAAGCTGCCGCAGCACTGAACCCGCGTTTTCCCATTGGAATCAACAACCGGATCGGACCTAGAGTGGACATCGAACGCATACAGATCAAAGGCAGGTTCGTTTCGACGGACACGCGTATTGCGGTCGTCGGGCTGGGCTACGTGGGGCTACCGCTGGCACTGGAATTCGGCAAGCGCTACCCCACCACCGGGTACGACACCGACGGCCGGCGCATTGCGCAGTTGCGGGAGGGGATCGACCGCACTGGTGAAACCGAACCTGGCGAACTTGCCGCTGTTGCCCGCCTTTCCTTTTCCGACCGGCTGGAAGATATCCGCGACGCCGTGGTCTACATTGTCACGGTGCCCACACCGGTAGACCCCCACAACCGGCCCGATCTTTCAGCCCTGAGCAGCGCCTCCGAGGCCATAGGCTGCGTGCTCAAGAAAGGCGATGTGGTGATCTACGAGTCCACCGTCTACCCCGGCGCGACCGAGGAGCATTGCGTGCCAGTCCTGGAGAAATCCTCTGGCCTGGTTTTCAACCGCGATTTTTCGGTGGGCTACAGCCCTGAGCGCATCAATCCTGGCGACCGGGAACACCGGCTGACCTCAGTCGTGAAAATCACCTCCGGCTCGACGCCGGAGGCGGCGCGCTTCGTCGATGCGCTGTACGCCAGCATCATCACGGCCGGCACCCATCGGGCGTCGTCGATCAAGGTTGCGGAAGCAGCGAAGGTGATCGAGAACACGCAGCGCGACCTGAACGTGGCGCTGATGAACGAGCTGGCCATCCTGTTCCGCAAGATGGACCTCGATACCGAAGAAGTGCTCGATGCCGCCGGCACCAAGTGGAATTTCATGCCGTTCCGACCCGGCCTGGTGGGCGGCCACTGCATCGGCGTGGACCCCTATTACCTGACCTTTGCGGCCGAGGCGCTGGGCTACCACCCGCAAGTCATCCTGGCGGGGCGACGCATCAACGACCGGATGGGTGGCTATATCGTCGGCCAGCTGGTGAAGGCGATGATCCACAGCCGGATCCAGGTGGAGAACGCGAACGTGCTCGTGATGGGCTTGTCGTTCAAGGAGAACTGTCCGGACATGCGCAATTCGAAAGTCTTCGACAGCATTCGTGAACTGGTCAAATACAACATGAACGTCGACGTCTACGACCCCTGGATCGACGCCGACGATGCCAGGCGCGAGTATGGCATCCATGTGGTCGAGCAGCCGGTGCCGGGCAAGTATGACGCCATCATCCTGGCGGTCTCGCACCGCCAGTTTCGTGAGCTGGGCGCCAACCGGGTGCGGGAGTTCGGCAAGGCATCGCATGTATTGTTTGACGTGAAATGCGTATTGCCACGCCATGGCGCGGACCTGCGCTTATGAGAGCGTCTACCCGATCCGCGCCCAATCGGCTTGACGAGGTGCGGGCGAGCCTGCTTGCCCGGCCGCGACACTGGCTGGTGACTGGCTGTGCCGGCTTCATCGGCTCCAACCTGCTGGAAAGCCTGCTGCTGCTCGACCAGCGGGTGACCGGGCTGGATAATTTTTCCACCGGCTTTGCAGCCAACCTGGACGAGGTGAAAAACAGCGTCGGCAGCCGGCGCTGGAATAATTTCCGGCTCGTGCAGGGTGACTTGCGTGAACCGGCGGACTGTCGGCAGGCCATGGTCGCCGTCCAGTGCGTGCTGCACCAGGCGGCACTGGGTTCGGTCCCGCGCTCGCTTGAAGATCCGCTGGCGACGCACGAAAACAATGTCACCGGCTTCCTCAACATGCTGGTTGCTGCCCGCGATGCGCGGGTCGATTCCTTCGTTTATGCCGCCTCCAGCGCCGTGTACGGCGACCATCCCGGCCTGCCCAAGGTCGAGGACCAGGTCGGCAAGCCCTTGTCGCCGTATGCGGCCAGCAAATCGTTCAACGAAACCTACGCGTCCGTGTTCGCCACCTGCTACGGCCTCAAAACGGTCGGGCTGCGCTACTTCAACGTGTTTGGCAAACGCCAGGACCCGCAGGGCGCCTATGCGGCAGTGATACCACGCTGGATTGCAGCCATGGCCGCCGGCCGCAGGATTGCGATCAACGGCGACGGCGAGACCAGCCGCGATTTTTCCTACGTCGAGAATGCAGTCCAGGCCAACTTGCTGGCGACACTGGCCCCGGCCGCCGCGTGGGACCAGGTCTATAACGTCGCCGTCGGCGACAACACCACACTCAATGCTTTGTTCCTGATGTTGCGCGAGGTGCTGGCGCAACACGATGTGCACTACGAGCTTGCGCCGGAATTCCGGCCGCTTCGCAGCGGCGACGTACGCCATTCCCACGCCGACCTGGCCAAGTCGCGACGGATGCTCGGCTATCAGCCTTCGCACACTTTGCGCCAGGGACTGGACAGCACCATGCCCTGGTACCTGGCACGCAATGTCCGCCTGCACAAAGCACAGCCGGCGACCTCACTTCACCCTCGGAGCCTGACATGACCCACATCGATCCGCGCGCCCAGGTCTGGAGCCCACGCCTTGGCGCCGGCACCCGGGTGGATGCCTTTGCGACCGTGCAGGACGGCGCAGTGGTCGGCAATAACTGCCGCCTCTGCGCGCACAGCTATCTCGAAGAGCAAGTCATCCTGGGGAACGATGTCGTCATCGGACCCGGATCCTGCCTGTGCAACGGCACTGAACTGGGCAATGGCGTGCAGGTGGGCCCGAACGTAACCTTTCCCGACAAGCGCGGCTCGGTTGGCGCCGGCCCGCCCAACCGCGGGCATGTGACGGTGTGCCGCGATGGCGTATCGATCGGGGCCGGCGCCACCATCCTGCATGGCGTGACGATAGGCGAGAGGGCGGTGGTTGCAGCCGGCGCCTTCCTGACGCGCTCGGTGCCGCCCAATGCCATCGTCGCCGGCAACCCGGCGCGCATCGTCGGCTATGTCGACGCTGTCACCGGGTCCGCTGCCGGTGCAAATGCCGGCTGGGGTGCGCAGCCCGACGACGTCGGGGTCGTCCAGTCCGAGGTCGAGGGCGTCACGCTGCACCGCCTGCCCTACATCATCGACGTCAGGGGAAACCTGACCGTGGGTGAGTTCGGGCGCAGCGTGCCCTTCGTTCCAAAGCGCTATTTCCTGGTGCTCGGGGTTCCGGACGCCGAGTTGCGTGGTGAGCATGCGCACCGGCGCTGTCACCAGTTCCTGGTATGCGTGGCAGGCAGCATTGCCGTCGTAGCCGACGATGGCAACAACCGCCAGGAGTTTGTGCTCGACCGCCCCGAGATCGGCCTTTACGTCCCCGCCATGACCTGGGCCATCCAGTACAAGTACACCAGCAATGCAGTGCTGGCTGCATTTGCCTCCGAGTTTTACGAGGAGGCGGATTACATACGGGACTATAAGGAATTCCTTGCGCTGAAGGCTGCGACCCCGGCAGTACCGCGGTGCGACCTGCGCTCGGGAGTGCCGCCATGCATGTGATCGCACGGCCGGTGGATGTAGAGGCCGACAGGCTCGCGATACTGCCTTATCGCGCAGACCTGAAGAGTGCATGGGATGGCGTGGTGGCCGGCTCGCGCAACGGAAACTTCCTGCACTTTCGTGACTATATGGAATACCACGCCGATCGCTTTGACGATTGCTCTGTGCTGGTCACGCGCTGCGGCGAGCCGGTGGCTGCCTTCCCGGCGAACCGCGAGGGAAACCAGGTCACAAGCCATGCCGGGCTGACTTTCGGCGGGCTGCTGTTTGGCCCGGGATTGTACGCAGCCGAAGTGCTGGAAATTTTCCGCATGCTTGCGCAGCATTACCGAAAGGCCGGGGCAACGCGGCTGGTCTACAAGGCGATACCCCACGCTTATCACCGCATGCCGGCTGATGAAGACTTGTACGCCCTGTTCCTGATGAAAGCGACGCTGGTGCGCAGGGACCTGGGCAGCGTAGTCGAAATGAAAGGACGCCCGGCCTTCAGGCGAAAAGGCTTGTCGCGGGGACGGCGCGCTGGCGTCACCGTGCGCGAAGGCGACTTCGTGGCCGAGTTCCACGCCATGATGTGCAATGCGCTGTCCCGGCACGAGGCCAAGCCGGTGCACAGCGTGGACGAGATCCGGCTGCTGCGGGAACGCTTTCCCGGCCGCATACGCCTGTTCGGCGGCTTCAACCCGGCTGACGAGCTGCTGGCCAGCACCCTGGTCTATGACTACGGCAATATCGTCCACACCCAGTACGCCGCTTCCAGCCCGGCTGGTCGGCGTGTGGGAGCGCTCGACGTCGTGCTGGTTGAACTGATCAATGGCGTCTTCGCGGACCGTCCGCGCTTCAGTTTTGGTACTTCATGCGAGGACGGTGGGCGGGTCCTGAACGAGGGCCTGGTGCATCAGAAGGAGGGCTTCGGCGCGCGCGGCGTGGTCCACGACTTCTACGCCTGGGAGCTGGCATGACGCAACTGGCAGCGGCAGTGCCGTTCTCCGATCCTGGCCTGCAATACATCGAGTTGCGCCAGGAAATAGACCAGGCGATGCACCGGGTGCTGGCCTCCGGCTGGTACATCCTGGGCGAGGAACTGGAAGCCTTCGAATCCGAGTACGCGGCCTGGTGCGGCGCGCGCCATGCGGTTGGCGTGGCCAGCGGCCTGGATGCCCTGCAACTGTCCCTGCTCGCCTTGGGGGTCGTTGCGGGCGACGAAGTGATTGTCCCGGCCAACACGTATATCGCCACCTGGCTTGCGGTGAGCGCCTGCGGCGCCGTGCCGGTTCCGGTCGAGCCCGAGCCCGATGGCTACGGCATGGATGTCACACGCATCGAGGCCGCGATCACGCCGCGCACCCGTGGCATCCTTCCCGTGCACCTGTACGGCCAGAGCGCCGACCTGGACCCGATCCTGGCGGTGGCGGCCAGGCATCGCCTGTTCGTGCTGGAGGACGCCGCCCAGGCACACGGCGCGCGCTACAAGGGCAAGCGCATCGGCAGCCATGGCAATGCCGTGGCGTGGAGCTTTTATCCGGGCAAGAACCTGGGCGCCTACGGCGACGGCGGCGCCATCACAACCAACGATTCCGGCCTGGCACAACGCCTGCGCATGTTGCGCAACTATGGGTCGCGCCAGAAATACGTCAATGAAGTGCGCGGCATGAACAGTCGCCTGGACCCGTTGCAGGCAGCCGCGCTGCGGGTGAAGCTGCCGCATGTGGAGCGCTGGAACCGACAACGCGAAGCGATTGCCCAGCGCTACCTGGACGGCTTGCAGGACTGCGGCCTTGTGCTTCCAGTCACGCATTCATGGGCCGGCCATGCCTGGCATCTGTTCGTGGTGCGCAGCGCCGCGCGCGACCGGCTTCAGCAGCAGCTTGCCGCGGCCGGCATAGCCAGCCTGATCCACTATCCGATACCGCCTCACCTGCAACAGGCCTATGCCGATCGCGGACTGGTGGAAGGCGACTTGCCGCTGTCTGAACGCCTCCATCGCGAGGTGCTGAGCCTGCCCTTGTTCCCCGGGATGCGGGACGAGCAAGTGGATCGTGTCATTGAAGCCTGCCGCCGGCTGCTGGAGAAGAAGAACAATGAACCTCTATCGTACGGCCTTGCTTAACTCGATTGCGGTGGCGGCGCGGCTTGGCAGCGCGCTCGTGCTCAACAAGCTGCTCGCCGTATATGTAGGGCCGGCCGGCTACGCGGTAATCGGGCAATTCCAGAATGCGGTGTCGCTCGTGCTCAACCTGTCGGGCGGGGTGTTTGCCAACGGGGTGGTGCAGCAGACTGCGCATCATGCCGCAGACGAATGCGATCAGCACCGGGTATGGAAGACTGCCTTTGCCCTGGCCGGGCTGGCGTCGCTCGCGGCCGGCCTGGTGTTGATGCTGGCCGGAC
The DNA here is from genome assembly GCA_028292545.1 of Paucimonas sp. Taxonomy (GTDB): domain Bacteria; phylum Pseudomonadota; class Gammaproteobacteria; order Burkholderiales; family Burkholderiaceae_D; genus Lacisediminimonas. The sequence goes on along the minus strand of JAQGMC010000043.1, from coordinate 18,138 downwards.
CCACGCTTTCGGCATGGCTGCTGCAAAGGCAGGAAGCTTCGCAGGCCTTCGTGTGGGCCGGCCTGGCCATGCCGGCCATGGCTGCCAACATACTGCTGCTGAGCGTGGCGAATGGCAAAAAGGAAGTCGGCGTCTATGTCGCCTCCAGCGTGCTGGGAAGCATTGCGGCTGTCGCCGTCACGGGCACACTGGCCGCACTGTACGGCTTGCAGGGCGCGCTCCTGGCCTTTGTCATCACGCCTGCCATTTCTCTCGCCTGCACCGCCTGGCTGCTGTCGCGACGCGGCTGGTTCAAGTCGCGCTTTTTTTTCGGCATGCCGCAGCGACAGGTCATGCGCCAGCTGGGCGGATTCGGGCTGATGGGCCTGACCACTGCCCTGGCAGGGCCGGCCACCTACATTGCGGTCCGATCGATACTGTCGGCCAGGTTCGGCGTCGAAGGCGCCGGCCATTGGCAGGCGATGTGGAAAATCAGCGAGCTGTACACCTCCCTGGTGACCACCACGCTTTCCCTGTACTACCTGCCACGCCTGGCGGAGCTGACCCAGGCGCGTGAACTGCGCACCGAAATCTCGCGCCTTTACTGGCTGGTGCTGCCCTTGTTGATCCTGTGCGCCTCGACCATTTTCCTGCTGCGCGATTTCATCATCCAGAACCTGTTCACCGCTGAATTCCAGCCGATGCGGCAATTGTTTGCATGGCAGATGGTGGGCGACGTGCTCAAGCTGGGCGCCTGGGTGCTGGCCTTCGTGATGCTCGGGCGCGCCATGACCGCCACCTTCGTGGTTACCGAGATCGTGTTCAACGCCTCCTTCGTGCTGCTGACCTTGTGGCTGACCCAGCTCGAAGGCTTGCGCGGGGTCACCATGGCCTATGCCTGCAACTGCGCCCTCTACTGGATCGCCATGATGTTCCTCATCGGCACGGAGCTGCAGAACATGGGGCGCGCCGCGCCGCGCCCGGCGCCGGCCAGGCTGTTGCGGGAGGGAGAAGGCAAATGAAAATACTGATTCCGATACTGGGTTTCGGCCGCGCCGGCGGGAACCGGGTGCTGTCGCAGCTTGCCAATGAGTGGATACGGGCCGGGCATGAAGTCCGGTTCTTGTGCCCGACCAGCAGCGGCCATCCTTATTTCCCGACAGCGGCCGGCATCCTCTGGTGTACGCCGCACGGGCGGGTGCTGCCATCGATGCCGGCTGCGCAGCGCTACGGCGGCGTGCGCAACCTGGTGGCCTTGTTCCGCGGCCTGCGCCAGGTGGGGCGCGAGTATGACGTCATCCTCGCCAACCATTCCCTGACTGCCTGGCCAGTGGCCCTGGCGAACGCGCCCGGCGCGCGCAAAACCTATTACATCCAGGCTTATGAGCCGGAGCTGTACCTGATGCGCCGCGAGAGCCGGGCCAAGGCTTTCTTCACCGCCGCGCTGGCCGCAATGTCCTATCACCTGCCGCTGCAGCGCATCGTCAATGCGCCGCTCTATTGCCGCTACCGCAACCTGCGCGCCGGGGATGCCGTGCCGCCGGGCCTGGACCTGTCCCTGTTCCATCCCGGCGCACGGGCGCGCGACCTGGAAAATGCGGATGAGATCGTGCTGGGCTGCATCGGTCGCGTGCAAGTGGAGAAAGGCACCATTTACGCGGTGCGGGCCTTCGAAGCCCTGTATGCCCGTGACCGGCGCTACCGCTTGCGCATCGCCTACCAGGCCCCGCCCGGGTGGAGCCACCCCGCCTGCGAAGTGGTGGTGCCGGCAAACGACGCGGAGCTGGCAATGTTCTACCGCAGCCTGGACGTGATGATTGCACCAGCGATCGGGCAGCATGGGGCGCCGCATTATCCGGTGCTGGAGAGTGGGGCCAGTGGCATACCGGTAGTCACCTCAGCCTATCTCGGGGCGACGCGCGACACCGCCTGGATGGCCGAGAGCACCAGTCCGGATTCAATCGCGAAGGCGGTGGAGGCGCTGGTGTCACAGGCAGGGCTGCGCGAGTCGCGCAAGGACCGGTTCCTCGCGTTGGTGGATGAATTTGCGTGGAGCCGCGTATCGGCGCGCATGCTCGAAGCAATCGCCGCGCGGAGCCAGAGATGACCGGGCCGGGCTTCAGCCGTTCCGCGCTGGCGGCGCGCTACGGCACTGCACCAGCCGTCGGAGGCGCAGGCGCACACGGCGGCCTGCTGCTGTTGTTCGCCCTTGCCGCCTTCCTTCTCAGCCTGTACCAGGTATTCGGCGTCAGTCCGGATTTCGAGCAGTACGCCGTTTTTCTTGACACCCTGCGCGCAGGCGGCCTGGATGCAGTGCGCGAGCGCCGCTTCGAGCCTGGGTTCACGCTGTTTTCATATGGCCTTGCGCGGATGATCGATTCCAATATTGCGCTGGTCAGTGCGCTCGCCATGGTTTGCGTGCTCGCGAAGGGCTGGGCTCTGGGGCGTGCCTGCCCGGGGCAGGCCTGCTTCGCCGCGCTCGGCTGCTACTACCTCGTGCGCTATTTTCCACTGCATGAAATCACGCAAATCCGCGTCAGCCTGGCGATTGCCTGCCTGCTGCTGGCCCAGGTTGCGGTCTGGTCGAGCCGGCCCTGGCTGGCGCTGTTGGCGTGCGCCACAGCACTGGGCTTCCACACGTCGGCCCTGCTCGTCATGCCCTTCCTCTTCTTCCAGCCGGTGTCGCGCGGGAAGGTGATTGCGATCGCGATCCTGGCGCTGGTGCTGACACGCCTGCAAATGCCGGCCGTGCTGTCGATGACCGGCTCAGTGCTGGCGGGTGTTGAGATGTACCAGAAGCAGGGGTTCGGAGACCGGCCCGCCAACCCGGTTTCGCTGGCCCTCCTGCTTGACTGGTGCATGGTGCTGTTTGCGCTGGTGCGATGGAACTCGCTTTCCGTCTTCGCGCGCAAATCGGTGTTGCTTCCCTTGCTGGGCATGGCCTTTTATTACGGCGCAATGCCGTGGCCGGTAGTGGCGCACCGCATGTTCGAAATGTTTTCAGTGTTCTGGGTTTTTTTCCTTGCCGACCTGCTGCAGCGCCCGGCGCTGCGGCCTGCGGCTGTGGCTTTCATGCTGCTGTCGGGCGGCTGGTATAGCTACATCTATATCTTCAGTGACCGGATGTTCAAATGAACCACGACCTTTCCCTTTCGATCGTCATCGTCAACTGGAATACCGGGCCGGAGCTGCGCACCTGCCTGCAATCACTGGTGGTGGCCGGGCGCGAGGTGGCGCTTGTCGACGTCATCGTGGTCGACAACGGATCAAGCGACGACTCGCTGCATGGCTTGCCAGACGGCGAGCTTGCGCTCCAGATCGTGCGCAACACCGAAAACCGGGGCTTTGCCGCGGCCTGCAACCAGGGCGCCCGGCTGGCGCGCGGTCGCTTGCTGCTGTTTCTTAACCCGGATACGCGCTTGCAACCCGATTCGCTTTCAACGCCGGTGCAGTGGCTGGGACGTCCCGCAAATGACAGGGTCGGTATCTGCGGCATCCAGCTGGTGCGTGAGGACGGCAGCGTGTCGCCGGACTGCTGGCGCTTCCCGACCCTGGTTGCCTTTTGCAGCCAGATACTGGGCGTGGCGCGGCTGGCCGGCGGCGCGATGCCGGGCCTGGCCATGACCGGCTGGGACCACGGCAGCACGCGCGACGTCGACCATGTGATCGGCGCGTTCTACATGGTCCGGCGCGAAGTGTTCGATGCGCTGGAAGGTTTCGACGAGCGTTTCTTCGTGTATTTCGAAGACCTCGACTTTTCGCTGCGCTCGCACCAGCTTGGCTGGCGCACGGTGTACTTGCCGACTGCGCGCGCCTGCCATGTCGGCGGCGTGTCGTCCGGAAAAGTGCGGGCACGGCGCCTGTTTTATTCGCTGCGCAGCCGCTTCCGTTATGCGTTCAAGCACTGGAACGCAGGCCAGGCCTGGGCCCTGGTCCTGATGTCCCTGCTTGTGGAACCGCTCACGCGGCTGGCCTGGTGCGCCGCCCGCGGCGAGGGCCGGGATATGGTCCACACGCTGCGAGCCTACCTCATGCTCTACGGCCGCTTGCCGGGCCTGTTGCGCGGCGCCAGGAGTGCGTGATGAAAATGCTCATGCTTACCCGCTACGGAAGGCAGGGCGCGAGCAGCCGCTTGCGCTCGCTGCAATACCTGCCCTGGCTTGCTGGCGCCGGCATTGCAGTGGACGTCGCGCCGCTGTTTGACGATGACTACCTGCACCGGCTCTATGCGGGCACGCGCACCAGCTGGACCCGGGTCGTCCTGGCTTACTGGCGGCGCATCGTGCAGCTGCGTCGTGCGCGTCAATACGATCTCGTGGTGATCGAGAAGGAAATCTTTCCCTACCTGCCAGCCTGGACGGAACAATGGCTGGCAACCTGCGGCACGCCGGTATTGGTGGATTACGACGACGCGATCTTCCATCGATATGACCGGCCGGGCAACCCGCTGCTGCGCGTGTTGCGAGGCAAAATCGACACCGTCATGGCCTCGGCCAGTACGGTCGTCTGCGGCAATGACTACCTGGCTGCACACGCGCGTGCAGCCGGGGCGGCCGACGTCGTGGTGATACCGACGGCGGTGGACCTGGCGCGTTATCGCCCGACACCCGCGCCCGCCCGGCGCAAGTGCGTGGTGGGATGGATTGGCACGCCGAAGACCGTGGGTTACCTCGCGCAGGTATTGCCGGCCTTGCGCATGGCGGCAAAGCTGTTGCCGCTGAGGCTGGTGGTGGTGGGCGCATCGATTCCCGCGCCTGGCGTGGAAGTCGAATGCCGTCCCTGGAGCGAGGATACCGAGGCCGCCGACATTGCCAGCATCGACGTTGGCATCATGCCGCTGCCCGACGCGCCCTGGGAGCGCGGCAAATGCGCCTACAAGCTGATCCAGTACATGGCTTGCGCCCGGCCTGTAGTGGCGTCGCCCGTAGGCGCAAACCTGAGCGTGGTGGAGGAGGGCGGCAACGGCTACCTGGCCGCCAATCCGCTGCAGTGGCGTGATGCGCTGTTGCGGCTGGCGAGCGACAGCGCGCTGCGCCAGCACATGGGGCGCTCGGGCCGGCTGATGGTGGAAAGCCGCTACTGCCTGGCGCGCACAGCGCCGCTATACATCCGTGCCTGCATGCAGGCCGCCGGAACAGGACAGGCAAGCGCGCGGCCTGCGCGGGCGGAGCAATGGAGAACGTGATGACATCCAGGATCGTAATTTCAAGCAATACCTCATGGAGCGTGGTCAATTTCCGCGCGCGCCTGATCCGCACCCTGCTGGAACACGGCCACGAGGTGACGGTGCTGGCGCCGCGCGACAAGCATGCGCCACGCCTGGTCCATCCAGGTTGCCGCGTGATCGACCTGGAAATCGACGTCAATGGCACCAACCCGGCGCGCGACCTTGCGCTGGTCGGGCGCTACTTCAAGCACCTGCGGCGCGAGCGCCCGGCGGCCTACCTGGGCTATACGGTCAAGCCGAATGTCTATGGATCGATCGCGGCCCATCTGCTGGGCATCCCGGTCATCAACAATGTCTCTGGCCTGGGTCGCGCCTTCATCGCTCCCGGCCCGGTCACGCATGTGGTTCGCCTGCTGTACCGGGTCGCACTGCGTCGTTCGCACACGGTATTTTTCCAGAACGCAGAAGATCGTTCGCTTTTCCTGGAGTGCGGCCTGGTGCCCCGCGGCAGGGATGCCTTGTTGCCGGGATCCGGCGTCGACCTGGAGCACTTCACGCCGGCGACGACAACCGCCGTCCCCGGCCGGGGGGAGCCGGATTTCACCTTCCTCCTGATCGGCCGCATGCTCAGGGACAAGGGCGTGGAAGAGTTTGCCCTGGCTGCGCGCGCCCTGCGCGGCCGGTTTCCCCACGCGCGTTTCCAGCTCCTCGGGCATATCGATCCCGGCAATCCGGGCACGATCCCGCGCGAGCGCATCCGCGAGTGGGAAGACGAGCACCTGCTTGAATACCTGGGCGAAGCCGACGATGTGCGGCCCATCATTGCGCGTGCCGATTGTGTCGTGCTGCCTTCGTATCGCGAAGGCGTGCCGCGCTCCCTGCTGGAAGCGGCGGCGATGGGCAAACCGCTGCTGGCGAGCGACGCCGTGGGCTGCCGGGACGCCGTGACCGACCGCATCACCGGGTTGCTGTGCAAGCCGGGCAATGCCCATGACCTGGCGATGAAAATGTCGGAAATGATTTGCTTCGAGCCGGACCGGCGCAGCCGTATGGGCGCGGCCGGCAGGCGCAAGATGGAAACCAGCTTCGACGAGCACATTGTCATTGCCCGCTACCTGGAGGCGATCGGTCGCTGCTCCGGTGGCCGGCCCGGCCAGCAGGTCGCAAACACCTCACTCAGCTGAAGGGAGGGTGCGATGACAAGGAAGGGAATCATACTGGCCGGCGGATCCGGTACCAGGCTCTATCCGGCGACGCGGGCGCTGTCCAAGCAGCTGATGCCAGTGTATGACAAGCCCATGATCTATTACCCGCTCACGACGCTGATGCTTGCGGGCATACGGGACATCCTGGTGATATCGACGCCAGCGGACACGCCACTTTTTGCGTCCCTGCTTGGCGATGGCAACCAGTGGGGTATCAACCTGCGCTATGCGGTGCAGCCGCGCCCGGAGGGGCTGGCGCAAGCGTTTGTCATCGGTCGCGACTTCATTGATGGTGCGCCCAGCGCGCTAGTCCTGGGTGACAACATTTTTTTCGGCCACGACCTGGTGGACAAAGTGCGCCATGCCAATCGCCGCGACGGGGGCGCCACGGTGTTCGCCTACCACGTGAGCGATCCGCAACGTTACGGCGTCGTCACTTTCGATGCCGCCCGCAAGGCGCTTGCGATTGACGAAAAGCCGGAACAACCCAGGTCAAACTATGCAGTCACGGGCCTGTATTTCTACGACGCCGACGTGTGTGACATAGCAGCCAGTGTGCGGCCCTCGGCCCGGGGCGAACTGGAAATTACTGACGTGAATTCGGAGTATCTGCGCCGGGGCGCGCTGTCGGTGGAGATCATGGGGCGCGGCTTTGCCTGGCTCGACACGGGCACGCATGAGTCACTGCTGGAAGCGTCGCAGTTCGTCGCAACCTTGCAGAACCGGCAGGGCCTGATGGTGGCTTGTCCCGAGGAGATCGCTTTTCGGCATGGATGGATTGCTGCCGATGAGGTCGAGCGGCAGGCTGGCGCCCTCGACAAGAACGACTACGGGAAGTATCTGCTGAAGATGCTGGGCGATGAGCGCGCGGCTTGAAGCGCCCGGGCGCGGATGGGGGCCGGGTGCCTTGGACGACGCCCGCCTGCACCGCCTGCAGGACCAGCCGCTTGCGCGCCGGGCCTGCAGTGGCTTGCTTTTACGCTGGCAGGAACATATTGCCGGTCACGCCGGACAACACGGTGCCCACCTGCGTGTTGGTCGCCACATCCAGAACGTGGGTGGACGCGACCCCGATCGCCTTCGAAGTCCGACGCAGCGCACTGGTGAACGTGTTGTAGCGCAGGTTGACATAGCTGGAGCGCGCGGTGCCGCCGAAATACATGGCATGGCCGCCGCTGCCGTCTGCGGCGCCGCAATCCTCGAACAAGCAGCTTTCCACAGTCACGTAGTCGTTACCGAACACGACCAGTCCCTCACGTCCCGACGGGTTCGTGCCGATGCGCGTGAAGCTGCAGCCCTTGATCACCACGTCGCGGTTGCGGCAGGTATTGTCAGGCGCGCCCAGATAAGCGTAGTACCCGGCATTCTTGAAGGTGCTGTTTTCGATACGCACGCCCCGCACCCCGTAGATGATGAAGGGACGGTTGATATTTTCAAAGTTACAGCCGGACATCACGAAATTCAGCGGCGGCGTGGTGGCGGTGGCCGAGTTGACCGAGCCGTCGAACTGCTGCAGCAGGAGTACGCGCTCCGGGAAGCCGGCGCTGCTCTGGGTGCCGCTGCAATTGATGACTTTGATCGTGTCCGCCGGATGGGCCAGCACGTCGTTCGGGCTCAACACCACCGAAATGAAGCAGCGCGAACCGAGGTCCGAGAAGGTGCAGTTACTGATGGTGATGCGCTGGATGCGCACGAATGCATTGGACTGCGGATTGGGCTCGATGTCGATCGCGCCCGGCTGGTCGGTGCGGCCAGAGCGGGTGAAACTGCAGCTGTCGATCGTGATGTCAGTGCCGTCGATGATCGAGATGCCGTTGCGATTGCCCTTGGTGACACCGTCGAACTGGCAATTGCTGATCGTGACCCGGTAGTTATGGCGCTCGACATAGAGGTTGTTGGACGAGCCGAGGTAGATGCCGTCGCCCACGTATTTGACGAATTTGCAGCCCGACACGGTTACGTCGCTCACGCCGTTCAGGTTGAGCAGGTAGATCCATTCACTGAACGTCACGTTGCCGGACTGTCCCTCGAAGTTCAGGTTGCGAATGCCCAGGCCCGACAGGTTCAGGGCCGGGTCGGCATAGCCTTCCTTGTGCGGGTTGGCCGAGACACAGAACTGCGATCCAACTTTCTGCAGCAGCCTGGAGCCGGCTCCGGTGCCGGCAATCTGCTGCTTGTCCTTCAGCTTCAGGTCGCCGACCAGGTAGGTGCCGGCCGGGAACCAGACCGCGACGTTGGCATTCATCGCATCCTGCACCGCTATGCTGTCGTCGCTCACGCCGTCGCCCTTGGCGCCATAGGCCAGCACACTGACATAACCGGCCGGCATGGTGCCGTCGGAAGTCGTGGTCCCGGGTGCCGGCTCGGTAGGCGTGGTGGGCGTCGTTGGCGTGGTGCCGCCGGTATTGGCATTTGTGCTGCCCTTGACGCCGCCCCTGGCCAGCAGGGCCGTCTCATCGGCTTCGGCCGTGGTGGCACTGCCGCCGCCACAAGCCTGCAGCAATCCTGCTGCGCCGCCTGCGACCACGCCAAACAACATGCGGCGTCGTTTTGTGTCTACCTTTTCATCACGTACGTGTTTCATTCGTCTTGCCTAAAAAATAAAAGAAGACAGCCGGTTTCGCCCCGGCAGCGCCAAGTAAGAGAATTTCCGCATGGAAAGGTTCCCGGGAGTAACTTATGGAATGTAACGAAAGGTATGGAGGGTCTTTCAAGGGGCGCCGCATGTTGCTCACCCTTCCACTGCTACTGGCTGCGGCACACTCGCCCCAAGCGCGGGCACAGTCGCGCCGGGAGACGATCAACATCCGCGATTACGGTGTGCCGTCCAATGGAGACTGGAGCGCATTCCTGAACGCCGCCGCCTCACAGGCGCGGCAGGTTTATTTCCCCGCGGGGGAGTACGTCATCCGCGACGGAAGCTGGCCGCAAGACACAGAACTTTTCGGGGAAGGGGAGAGAACGGTGCTGCGCATGGCGCAGGGGGCGCGCTGGTTGCTGGCCAGTGGCTCACCTGCTGCGGGGGCCACGGTGGCCAATCTCGTCATGCATGACTTGCAATTACGCGGAAATTGCGACAGCGAAGGTTTTGCCGAGCACGTGCACCTGCTGCGGCTGGCCGGCGTTTCCGACGTCCGGATTGAAAATGTCGTGTTCCGCGGATTTCGCGGCGATGGACTTTACCTGGGGGCGGCAAGCGCCGGCGTGCACAACCGCCGGGTGCTGGTGCGGGCATGCGTGTTCGATGGCATCAACCACGCCAACCGGCAGGGAATTTCCGTCATCGACGGTGAGACGCTGCGCATCGAGGACAACAGTTTCGAACGCTGCACCCGCAATAACATGCCCGGCGCAATCGACTTCGAACCCAACGACGGCCGTTCGATCATCCGCGATGTCAGCGTGAAGCGAAATCGTTTCAACGATGTGGGGGGTAATGTCGGCGTCATTGCTTTTCATCTGCAGCCGGACATGGAAACGCCGCCGGAGGATATTACCGTGGTGGGAAATCGCAGCCGGGCTTACCGGGGCACCGGCGCCTTCCTGCATTTCGGTCCCAACCGCCCGGTGGGCACCGATATGCCCGCCAGCCGCCTGCTAGTGCAGGACAATGATGCCGCGCAGGGAGCCCTGTCCCTGCACCTGGGGGGGCGCCAGGTCTTGGTGAGCAACAACCGGTTTACCGACTTCAAGGGCACCGCGCATCTTGGCTATCCAGGAACCGGCGATGCGCTGGACTTCGTCTTGCGCGACAACGTGTTTCTTCGCTGCGGATCGGTCAGTGGCAACGGCCTGACGATATTCAGGGCGCAGAACCTGCTTGTCGAGCGCAACCAGTTCATCGACTGCGGCAGCGGCAAGTCTGGCGCCGCCAATGCGATCGACTTCAATCGCGGCAAGTCTTCGCACGTCATCTTGCGCAACAACGAGTTTTCCTCGCCGACCGGCAAAACCGAGGTCGCGGTGCAAAAGGAAGTCGCCCATGTCTTCTCACCGGGCACCAATGCCTTCGAGGGAAACCAGTTGCGCGGCTTGCGCTCCTGGTTCCCGAGCTCTTGAGTCTGTCGCTCCCGAGTCCCTTCTTCAGGGACGAACTATGAGGATGTCTTCACGCCGGTTAGACATGGGCAAGCCCGGTCCTTGCGGCATCACATAGGCGTCGAAACCTGCAAGCCGCGCGCGCTGCAGCACCGCGCTCACAACAGCGTCGTCGATTGCGCCGGTATCGCCCAAGCGATTGAACGCGACATCTGGAAGATCATCGGTGCCGGTATAAGCCTGGTGGAAGCGAATCCCCGTCTCGCTGGCAAAGAAGCGGCGCCGCTTGGAGGCGTTGGGCACGTCGCCGATCAACATGCGCCCGCCGGGCGCCAGCAGTGAAAGCGACAGGTCGAGGAAGCGAAAGACCGACATGTCGGCCATGATGCACTGCAGGACGCTATAGCAAAGTATGAGGTCGGTCCTGCCTTTGAGCGTGGCCAGCAGCTCTGGACAATCCGGAAACATGCCTGTGACCTTCGTGAGGAAGGGGCGCTCAGGCAGTTGTTCCAGCATTTCCTCACTATCGATCATCAGCAGCCGATGGCTGTTCTCTTCACACAGGTCGATCAAGATCCGCGGCAGCCTGCTGCAGCCGGGACCGATGTCCAGAATGGTGCGACCGGTTTCCTCCAGCGCAGGCAGCTTGTATCTGATGTCAGCGAAAATTTCGTCGTCCCGGCCGGACCGGAAATCGTCCGGGAAACCGATACGTTCATATTCGGAGAGGCTGGGGTCGATTGCCAGGCGGCGAAAGTCTTCGAAACTGATGGCCTTGGTTGGATGCAGCGAACCGGGGAGCGAACCGGAAAGGGCTGTATTCATTTCTTGTCTCCAGGCGAAGGAACGTGGACGGGGAAGGGAAGCTTAAGCATCATCAGGCGCAACCCCGCGCACGCTTTGCGTTGGCGCAGATCGCGGCAAGCCTTTCGCACTTCATGAAAATGATGACGGGTGCGGTAGTTTGCCCGCGCGCTTTGATCGAAAACGCTTATCGCTCAACTGCGCTCACGCCCTGGTCTCATTTGAAACGCCAGGTCCGCACGTAATTCACCTCCAGCGAATTCGATTTGCCCGTTGGCGTGGACGAGTTGGGTTCCCCGGCCGGACCGCCGAACCAGAGGTTGAATATCAGGTACATGGGATCGCTCATTGCCACATCGAGCGTGTAAACCAGTTTGCCGTCGTAATAAAAAGACTGGCGCGTGCCTTCCCATTTCATGCCGTACTTGTGAAAGCCGCGTGACAGGTCGACGCCCGGGCGCACCGTGACTGTTCCCGCGCGGTCGGTGGCATCGCGCCATACGGTCGTGCTGTAGGCAATCGGGTGATAGCGGGAATCTGACCAGCCGCTGGCCTGGCCCGCGCCGGGATACGCTTCGGCCACGTCCACTTCAGGGCGCAGCGCCGGATGCTCGGGAACGTCGTGGTTGAAGATCCAGAAGCCACTCCATACGCCTTTGCCGGCCGGCAGCTTCATTTCAACTTCGATATAGCCATAGCGCTGGTAAAACTTGCCGTCGGTGTCGATAGTGCGGTTGAAAAATTTCCCGCGCCGGTCGCGCTGCGGCCAGATTTTAAGCACGCCTTGTTCGACGGTGTAGTTACGAGTCGGATTGGAGTCTTCGTACCAGATATGGTCATTCCATATGCTGGTCCGGAAGCTGTTGAATTCTTCCGCGAAAGCCAGTTCGTAGGCGAGCGGATCCTGTCCGTAAGGCGCGGGCCGGGCCTGGGCCGACACGGTGGCGGGGAGGGCAGAAAAAAGGATGGCGGCAAGCCAGGAGAGGGAAGCGGTTTTCATCGGTCTGCCTTTCCTTTAGCGCCGCGCAAACGGGTTCGCGGCGGCATTGCCGGGCAGGGCGCCCGCCTGGTTCAGGCGCAGCAGGTCGGCCATGTAGATGCGGCAGGCGCGCGGCGCCTGGTCCTCTATGCAGGATCGCTGCGGGCCGGCGAAACCGTGCGACTGGGTCGCAGGCGTCGGTTCAAGCCCGGGTGGGTAGAAGCCTCCCAACACCCTTTGCACTGCAGGAAAATTGTTTTGCACCAGCGCATCGAAACGCTGCGGATCCAGCGCTATCCAGTCGCGCAGCGTCTGGGCATTGGCGGCAACTGCTGCGCCGGGCGGTGAAGACTGCGCTGCCACCGGTTGCGCAGCTATCAGGAGCGGAACCAGCGCCGCCAGGGAAGAAAAGGGAAGCTTCATGTCGTCCTCATGTTCGTAGTTGTACCAAAAGTCCTTTGAGCGGACACACTAAAACGGTGAAGCGAGTTTTGGTACCAGCGAAGCGACGACCATTGAGCGGAGTTAAGGTCTGTAACGGCAGGTGAAATGTGGAGGAACAAACTTGGTGAGTTGCAATGCGTATTGAGCGTCCACACCGTGCCGGCATTGAGCTCGAACGGTATATGCGCTTCATGGTCTACCAAGCATTACCGATCAAGGAGAATGTGATGACAGGCAACAGCGGCAAGCCGGGCCAATCAGGTAACGAAGAGCAAAGGCTGCGCGAAGAAGAACTCGCCGATCGTGCCGCGCGCGAGACGATCGTGTCGGAGACGATTCCCGGCATGGATGACCCGATCGTGCGTGAAGGCGACCCAAGCGGGAGGCGCAAGGGCGGCAAGAGCACGGCGGATGAGGATACGAATTAAGGCCTGTGAGCAGAACGGGCGGCGCGGCCGCCCGGCCTGCCCGGACATGCACAGTACTGGCGCGGGAGGCACTTGTCCTCCCGCGCCGTTTGCTTACTTGAACTGCCAGGCTTTCACATAGTTGATGGTGAAAGCATTCGAAGCGCCAGTCGGTGTCGAGCCGTTCGGTGAGCCGCTCGCGCTACCGAACCACAGGTCCAGGATGATGTACATCGGATCGGACATGGTGACGTCCAACGCGTAGCCCTCTTTACCGTCGAAGTAGAACGTGATGCGGTTCGGCTCCCATTTCACGCCGTACTTGTGAAAATCGGCCGCGAGGTCAGGCGTCGCGATCTTGCCATAGCCTGCCCGGCGGTCACTGTCACTCCAGACCACGGGTGCGTACATCGTTGCCGATGGCGTGCCGTCGGCGCCAACAGCAGACCACGGTGCTTCACCGCTGGCATACGCCTCCATGATGTCGATTTCCGGCCGCCTTTCGCCTAGCTGGTTGAACAGCCAGAATGCGGGCCACACGCCCTGGCCCTTGGGTAGCTTGGCTTCAATCTCGAAGTAGCCATATCGCTGCGAGAAGCGCCCTTCGGTGTCGAGCGTGCGGTCGAAGAAATTTCCATCCGCGCCGCGCTCGGGCCAGATGTTCAAGGCGCCAGCGCTGGTGTTGTAGTTGGTGCTGGCGTTTGCGCCGCCCGTACGCTCGGTATTCCAGGTGCCAGTGTCAAGCGCGCCGTCGAAGCTTTCGTTGAAGGTCAAGCGATAGCTGGCTGCGTCCTGTCCAGCCGGGCCGTCAGTGGTGTCGCCGCCGTCGGAGGTAAAGATCTGGGCCAGGTACTGGTTGCCAGCAGGTTTGGTGGCAAGTGAGGGCAACTGGCTGCCGAGGCTGGCGCTGGCTGCGAACTGACTGCCGGTGCGCCCGCTGCCGGCGCTGGAAGCCGTTGGGAAAGTGGATCCGGAATCGCCTGCTCCGCCGCCGCAGGCGCTGAGCAGGAAGGAAGTCACGGCAAGGGAAAGGAGGGTCTTGCCAGGGCGGCTGAAATTCATCATCGGAACAGGCTTCCTTTATGGAAAAAAGCTGTTCGATGACTGAACGATCAAAACGGTTCTGGATGGTTACAAGATTCCAAATACAAACTGTCAGTATTGATAACGATTTGCTTGCTGGTTACGGCGGTGCGCGACGTAAGAATAGAGGGACCCGAACCGGCAAGAGGCGGCTTCTGCTCAGGCCTGTCTCCGCTGGCGCGCGGCAATCAAGGCACGGAGCAAATGCGCCAGAATCTTTCTGGCCGGCGACCCCGGGCGGAGCGGGCTTGGTTCGGCAAGGCTGTCGCCTGGCCGGGAACCAGGGCGCTGTGCTTGGTCAGCCCCCTGCTTGATGAATGACGTCAGGCATGATTCTGAAGCCAGTCATGACCTTTGTCGAATCAGCCGTTCTGACAAAACTTAGTCCAGCTTGACGCCGGTCTTCTTGACCAGGTCGCCCCATTTACCCATCTCCGACTTGAGCAGCGCGCGCGATTCAGCCACTGTCTGTGCGTCCGGCGTGGCTGCAACAGCGGCCAGCTTTTGCACGATTTCCGGGCGCGCGACAATGGCGGCAATTTCGCGGTTCACGCGCTCGACCACCGCTTCGGGCGTGCCCGCCGGAGCAAATACGCCGAAGCTTGCCAGCGCCTCGTAACCGGGAACACCGGCTTCGGCAACGCTGGGCACTTGCGGCAACAGCGGCGAGCGTGTCTTGCTGGTCACGGCCAGGGCGCGCAATTTGCCGGCCTTGATTTGCGGCGCGGCGGCGGAGAGGAAGTCGAACATCACTTGCACCTGCCCGCCCAGCAAGTCGTTCATTGCCGGCGCCGCACCTTTATAAGGAATGTGATTCATTTTCACGTCCGCCATCGAAGCAAACAGCTCGCCGGTAAAGTGCACCGTTGTTCCAGTGCCGGCCGACCCATAGTTCAGCTTGTTGGGCTGCGCTTTCGCCAGTGCGATCAATTCTTTCACGCTGTTGGCAGGCACCGATGGATGCACCACCAGCACATTCGGCACTGAACCGATCACGCCCACCGGTGTGAGGTCGCGTTCGACGTTGTACTCGAGGTTCTTGTACAGGCTGGCGCTGATCGCCATCGAACTGATGACGCTCACCAGCAGGGTGTTGCCATCCTTGGCTGCTTGCGCGACTTTGGCAGCGGCGATGTTGCCGCCAGCGCCGGGCAGGTTTTCCACGATGACGGGCTGGCCGAGGCGGTCGCTCAGTGGCTTCTGGATGATGCGCGCCATGATATCGACGCCGCCGCCCGGTGCAAAGCCCACGAGCAGCCGGATCGGCTTGTCTGGCCAGTTGTCTGCGGCCTGGCCCGAGATGGCGGCCAGCGCCAGGATCAATCCGGATGCGAGTCGTGTGAACAGCGGTTTTTGCATGGTGGCTGCACTTTCAAACGGTGGGAAAGCCGGTTAGGGAAAGCCGGGTAGGGAAAGCCAGGTCGTACCAAAAACACTTCTGCGACCGGCATGGCGCCGGGTTGTGGCAGCCGTCAGGCGCTGGGCGCTTTCTGCGCAAGCCGTCCTGCGTCGCGCCGCTGCTCATAAGCCTTGACGTGCGTGTAGGCCGCCAGGTGCAAGGTGTCTGGCAAGCCGGCTTCGCGACACTTCCTGAGCATGAAGCCCAGGATGTGCTCGGACTCGATCAAGCCACCCTTTTCAAGGTCGCGCAGCATCGACGCCTCATAAGCGGATTGCGGCTGGCTGAACAACTCAAGGTAAGTGCCGAGGAATTTTTCATCCGGCTCATGGCCCGCCTTGGCTGCAATCGCAGCGTTTGCTGCAAGAAAGGTCTTCAGCAGCGCGCTGCCTTCTGGCGTGCGCACGATCTCACCGATGTTTGCCCGCATCAGGCAAGTCATTCCCGCCACGGTGGAAAGGTGGACCACCTTCAACCACATGTCGCGCATCACCTGCAGCGACAATTTGGCTTCTATCGGTGTCTGGTCGAGCAAGGCTTTCAGGCTGGCGGCGCGCGCGGACTGGCTGCCATCCTGTTCGCCAAAGGTGATGGTTTGCCAGTCATTCAATTGGCGCACGATGCCATCGGGTGTCAGCGTCACCTGGATTTTCGCGGTACCGCCCATCACCTTGTGCGCGCCGAATTCCTGGTTCAGCCTTTCAATATGCGCCAGGCCATTCAAGAGCGGCAGCACCGCAGTGTCGCCGGACATCGCCGGGCGGATGGTTTCGATTGCGGATTCGAGGTCGTAGGCTTTGCAAGTCAGGATCACCAGGTCATAGACCGGCTCGATTTCCGCTTGCAGTTTCGCCTGCACCGTGAGCTTCGCGTTGCCAAAAGGGCTTTCAATCTGCAAGCCATCCCGTTCAAGTTGCGCCTTGCGTTTTTCGCGTACCAGGAAGGTGACGTCAGCCCCGGCCTGGGCTAGCCGGCCGCCGATGGCGCCACCAATGCCGCCCGCGCCGAGCATGAGGATTTTCATTGATGTGTCCTTCGCAGAATGTCGTTATTTCGGTTGGAACGGCAGCCAGTCGTATTGGCCCACGCCCTGTATCAGCAGGAAGCGCAATTTCCCTGGCCCGGGATTGAAGGGCCGGTGCGCGGTGCCCACCTCCACCCTGGCCGATTCGCCTGCTGACAGCGCCAGCGTTGGCAAGGACTCGGCTGTGAATACGTCCCTGAGTTCGATGGTCATCCGCCCTTCAAGGCAATAAAAAATATCGAACACTTCAGAGTGGTGGTGCCAGGGCACTTCCTCCTGGTCCACCAGCGTGAATTCCTTCACGAAAACGTCGGCGCCTTCAACAACCAGGCGGCGCGAAGAGACCGCGAATGCCGTGCTTTGCTGCTCTTTCCCACCAGCGGTATTGGCACTCATGGCCGGGTTCCTTTTTTCTTCGAAGCTTGCGTTCAGTCTGCTTGCTTGCCGGCCGTTGGCGCGCCATCGGAAAACACCACGGGCCGCGTGTCAGACTGGTTCACTTGCAAGGAAAAGACATCGGGGCGGGCGTAGTGGCCCGTCACATCGAAATCATATTTCGCGCGCGGGATGGCGTTGCGGTCCACCTCGGCGAAAAGCAGCCCCTCACCCTCGAAATTTGGCCCCGCCAGCACCGTGCCGAAGGGATCGATGATGCAACTGCCGCCGCGCGACACCACTTCATCCGGATCGGCGCCAGGTTCATATTGCTGGTAATGGCTGCGCCGCGCGAACTGGTTGCTGGACAATACGAAGCAGCGGCCTTCAATTGCGATATGGCGCATCGTCGGCAGCCAGGTGTCGCGACCGTCGGCTGTGGGTGCGCAATAGATTTCAATGCCTTTGGCATAGTGCGCCGCGCGCATCAGCGGCATGTAGTTTTCCCAGCAGATCACTGCGCCAACGCGGCCGATCGGCGTTTCAAGTACAGGCATGGTCGAGCCATTGCCAAAGCCCCAGATCAGCCGTTCCGAGCCAGTTGGCATCAGCTTGCGGTGCTTGCCTGTCAATTCGCCGGTCGCAGCGAAGAACAGTACCGTGCAGTACAAGGTGTGGCCGGCACGCTCAATGACACCGATCACCAGTTGCAGCTGGTTGCGCGCCGCAATTTCGCCGAGCTGGCGACACTCTTCGCCGGGCACGTCGATCGATTGCTCCCAGTAGCGGCGGAACTCGTCCCGGCCTTCGTCAAGCCGCTTGCCAACGGTGGTGCCAAAGGAAGCGCCGCGCGGATAACCGCCGATGTAGGCTTCGGGAAAAAGCAGCAAGCGGGCCTTTTTCGCGGCTGCTTCCTCGCTCAGTTCGGCGATGCGACGGATTGCCTGGGCATTGTCGGTAGCGGGCGCAACCTGCGCCACGGCGACGACAAAATGGGTCTGGATTGTCTCCATTGGTTTTTCCTTGGCTGCGCCACCACAGTGATTTGTATGTGGATACTGAACTTATGGATACTGGATATTGGATCCAAAGTTGCTGCTATCATAGGATTAAAGTTGTCCGGGCTGCAAGCTAAAATACGCCCCACCTCAATCCGGCGAAATCAAATGGGTCTCGATAGTTATGTACTGAACTTGCCCCTGCATGCGCCGAAAGCCTCGGAAACGATATCGCG
>JAQGMC010000034.1 GCA_028292545.1 Paucimonas sp. | reverse complement strand
ACGACATCATGGCCGGCATCGATATCACCAGCTATACCGAAGCCTTCGAAGGACGTGAAGGAAACGACCAGATCGATGGCCGCGGCGGCCGCGACAGGGTCGATTATTCAAGCGCGAAGGGCGGCATTTCAGTCAACCTCGGGCTGGGCCAGGCCTTCAATGACAGCTATGGCGGCATCGACATGCTGGCCAACATCGAGGATGTGCGTGGATCCCAACTGGATGACATGATCGTCGGCGACGCCGGCGCCAACAACCTCGATGGCCTGGCCGGCAACGACGAGATCCGTGGCGGTGACGGCAATGACTTCATCGCGGGTGGCGCAGGCAACGACCACTTGTCGGGCGAAGCCGGCAATGACGCCATCATCGCTGGCGGCTTGGGCGATGGCGGCAGCGACGTTATCGATGGCGGCGCTGATTTCGATACCGCTATTTATGACTATCAAAACGCCCAGGCAGGCGTCACCTTCATCGCCTCCGGCGGGCTGGACAATGTCACCCTCACCCAAGTCGATCCGCTGGGCGGCAGCGACACGCTGCTTAACATCGAACAGTTGCAAGTCCTGGGTAGTCGCTTCAACGACACGCTTACGGGGGATGGCGGCAATAACCGGCTGGTGGGCCAGGGCGGCAACGACGTGCTGACGGGCGGGCGCGGGGCAGACGGCTTCGCCTACACGAGCCTGACCGGCCAGGGCACCGACCGGATCACCGATTTCAGCAGCGACGACACGATCATCCTGGGCGGCAACTTTGTGGTCCAGCAAGTGACGGCCACTGGCAGCGCATCTGCCTTGTCGCAGGGACAGGTGCTGGTCAGCGCCCCGGCCGCGGGCTTGACCCGGGTTTCGATCGGCGTAGACACAGTCGCAGGCGCGGACTTGAGCTTTGACCTGCAAGGCAGTTTCCTGGCCGAAGACTTCGTGGTCACCAACACGGCCACCGGCGCCAACCTCAATTACGCGCCTGATCGCTTCGCTTCCGGCAATGACAATCCCGAGCTGCTGGTGGGTGGCAGCGGCCCCAGCTTCATGCAGGGCGGCGGCGGCGATGACACGCTTCTTGGCAATGGCGGCGATGACAGCATCGACGGCGGCCTGGGCAACGACATCATCAATGGCGGCACCGGTTTCGATATCGCCAACTTCAGCCTGCCATTGGACACTGCCAGCGGCCTGGAATACCGTTTCGATTCCGCGACCAAGTCAGTCGTGGTCGGTACGGCGGACTTGGCGCTGGCGCGCATCACACGCGACAACAGCGGCAACCTGGTGGTGGAGAACCAGGGCCCGGCCGACTTTGGCCGCGACACGCTCAGCAATATCGAGCAGCTTCGCTTCAACGTCGGCGGTGGCGGTGTGTTTGCCATTTCCACTGAGGCGCTCGATGCGCTGCTGATCGAGACTTCAAAATCGACCCGCATTGACTGGATGGCAGACCAGAGTGACAGCGTACTGCTGGCCGGCGACTCGTCGATCGTGATGCAGGTCCACTTCACCAACCCGGTGGCGGTCAACCTGGGCCAGGGCACGCCTTACCTGAACCTGACCGTGGTCGGCAGCGACGATGTGCAGCACCATGTAAAGGCGATGTACAGGCCCTACAGTGGCACGGCAGTGGGCGCGCTGCAGGATTCCATGCAGTTCGTGTACGACGTCGAACCCGGCGTGCATGGCGCCTACCATATCGACAGCATCGAGCTGGGCGGCGCCGCGATCACGGAAGCGCCGTGGGCAGGGGGCCTGGCGGCGAATATCGCGCTCGACAACAGCAACAAAACGATCACCGCCGGCGGCTATATCTATGCCGAATTCAGCGGCGCCGTGGGCACCGCCGACAATGACTTGCTGGGACCCTATGAAGGCAACCCGGCTGCGGCCCCGGGTGGCGGCAGCTTTGCCGGCGTGGACGGCGGCCTGGGTCCGCGCGATGTGCTGGCCGTGCCAGTGTTCCTGGCTGGCGTGACCAGCGACACTATCGCCAATAGCTACACGCTGCGCTATTCGATAACGGGTACCGGCGCTGCTGCCGTGCGCACGGTGCAGGCCGTCGCGGCGGACGGCACGGTGGGGCCATCAATTGGCGTGCCGGCCAGCGGCAACTATCCGCTTGGCGTGGAAACGCTGCTGTACCACGTCATGTACACCGACGCCAATGGCTTGGTGCAGTACACCGATGTGCCGGCCCTGGTGCTGGCCAAGGGCGTGAGCACCTATGCCGACCCGGTGCTGGCCACCGACCTGTTCGTGCAGGGTTCGCTCAATTCCGACGCGATGGACCTGAGCACGACCGATCCTGCAGTGCGCCAGATCGTGCGCGGCGGCACCGGCAGCGACACCATCACTGGCCATGCAGGCTATGACGCCATCATTGGCGAGGGCGGCACCGATGTGATCGACGCCGGCGCTGGCAACGACCGCATCTTCGTGGGCGGGCGCAGCGACAATGACAGCATCAACGGCGGTGCAGGCTTCGACAGCCTGGTGTTCAACTTGCCGGGCCAGTTGATGGCCACCACTGGCCGCATTGCCGGTCCCGCCTTCCAGAGCCTGGTGGGCACCTGGGATGGAACCGGCTTCCACACCACTGGCGCCACCACGCTGTATCGCCTGAGCGTGGATGACAGCGGCACGGTGCGGGTGCAGAACTTCAGCGACTTTGCGCTGACGGCAACCGTCACCAACGTCGAGAACCTGGAATTCCGCTTCGCGCAAAGCGACCAGCGCATCAACATGCCGCTGCTGTTTGGCCAGGCGGGGGATGACAACCTGGTTGCCGCCAACAATGGGCCCGCCATCCTGGCCGGCCTGGGCGGCAACGATATCCTGCAGGGCAATGACCACGGCAATGCCCTGCTGGGCGGCGGCGGCAACGACATGCTGACCGGCGGCACCGGCAGCGACCAGCTCTACGGCGGCAGCGGCATGGACGTGCTGCACGGCGGCGGCGGCGACGACTTCCTGGTGGGCGACGCCGACAGCGACATGATCGAGGGCGGCAGCGGCTTCGATACGGCTGCCTTCCTGCTCAATGCAGCTGCCGGTTCGGGTACGTTGTCGCGCATCTACGATCAAGCCGAAGGCGCGTTCTTCGTGCTGCGCGGCACGGCACGCGTGGCGCGCATTGCGCAAAACGGCGATGGCTGGACAGTGCAGGACTTGAGCGACCCGGTGGCTGGCTTTGGCAGCGATACCGTTTCCAATGTAGAACGCCTGGTGTTCGACTATTCCGGCAACACCACACCCTTTCAGGTCGACACAGTGGACCTGGTGCCGCCGGCGCCGGTGAGCACCCAGACCCGCATTGACTGGATGGCAGACCAGAGTGACAACGTATTGATGGCCGGCGATTCGTCAATCACGATCCTGGTCCATTTCACCAACCAGGTGATGATCAATACCGCGCAAGGTACGCCTTCCCTGACACTCGACATCGTCGACGACGCCAAGGTCCACCATCAGGTGAACGCCGTCTTTGCGCCCTATCCGGACGCGCAACCGGGCCAGTTCCAGTCCCTGATGAGGTTCACCTACGACATCCCGCCCGGGATGACGGGGCAGTACCACATCGGCGATTTCGCGCTCAATGGCGCCACGATCAACGAGCCGTCCTGGATAGGCGGCAAGGGCGCCGACCTGACGCTGTCGAGCACCAACAAGACCATCACGGCCGGCGGCTACATCTATGCCGGTATCGAAGGCCTTGCTGGTACGGCCGGCAACGATTTGCTGCTGCCCTATGAGGGCAATCCTGGCGCCACCCCGCTCAACGGTATCTTCCCCGGCGTCGCCGGTGGCGAGGGCGAGCGCGACGCGCTCGGCGTGCCGGTTCATTTGACCGGGGTGAGCACACTTGCCGAAGCCAATAGCTACACGCTGCGCTATGTTTTCCCCGGTAACGGAGCGACGCCAGTGCGCATGGTGCAGGCGGTGTCACCCACTGGTGTCGTGAAAGCCAGCGTCAGCGTGCCGGCCACCACTGATTTCCCGTCCGGCGTTGAAACGCTGCTGTACCACATCACGTACACCGACGCCAATGGCGTGCAGTACACCGATGCGCCGGCGCTGGTGCTGGCCAAGGCCGAGAGCACCTATATCGACCCGGATGTGCCGACTGACCAGTTCGTGCAGGGCTCGCTCAATGCCGACACGATTGATAAAAGTGCGACCGATCCTGCAGTGCGCCAGATCCTGCGCGGTGGCACCGGCAACGACACCATCACCGGCCATGCCGGCTACGACGCCATCATTGGCGAAGGCGGATCCGATGTGATCGATGCCGGCGCTGGCAACGACCGGATCTTCATCGGCGGTCGCACTGACAATGACGTCATCAATGGCGGCGAAGGCTTTGACAGCCTGGTATTCACGCTGCCGGGCCAGATGATGCATGCAATCGGCCGCATTGCCGGACCTGCGATCCAGAGCCAGGTTGGCACCTGGGACCAATCTGGCTTCCATGCCACTTCATCGGTCGCGCTGTACCGCCTGAGCGTGGACGATAGCGGCACGGTGCGGGTGCAGAATTTCAGCGATTTCGCGATGACGGCAACCGTGACCGGCGTCGAAAACCTGGAGTTCCGCTTCGGCGGCAATGATGACCGCACCAACGTGCCGCTGATTTTCGGCCAGCAGTCAAATGATTTCCTGGCGCCGTCGGGCGAGGGCTATGCAGTGCTGGCAGGCCTGGGTGGCGACGATCACCTGCAAGCTGCATTCCGCGGCAGCGCCATGTTTGGCGGCAGCGGAAATGATAATTTGCAGGGCGGCTTCAGTGCCGACCAGTTGTATGGCGGCAGCGGCGACGATGTCTTGTTCGGCAATAACGACAATGACTTTATTGTTGGCGACGCAGGCAATGACATGATCGATGGCGGCGAAGGCCTCGACACGGCTGCCTATCTGCTCAAGACCAGCGGGCCTGGCGGACTCACTTACCTGCTCGACCAGCAGGCCGATGCCTGGCTGGTGCAGCAAAATGGCGTGACGCTGGCCCGCATCTACAGCGAAGCCGGCGGTTGGGCGGTGCAAGACCTGAGCGACCTGGCGCAAGGCTTTGGCCGCGACACGGTGCGCAATGTCGAAGAACTGGTGTTTGACTACAACGGCAACACCGCACCGCTGACCATCAAGGTGTCAAGCCTGACGCCGACGCAGGGCCGCACCGCTTTTGAAATCGTGCTGCATGGCGACGCCAACGCGAACCAGCTGGTTGCCGGCGACTGGGATGCCGAACTGTTTGGGGAAGGCGGGAACGATACGCTGACCGGCGGCTCTGGTTACGCGATGCTTGATGGCGGCGCAGGTGACGACTTGCTGGTAGGGGGCAGCGGTGAAGCCGATTTTGCCGGCGGCGCCGGCAACGATACCCTGGATAGCCGGGTTGGAATCGGCTACGCCGACTACACCGCCGCGAAAGCAGCCGTGACTGCCGATTTGGGAGCCGGCACCGCGTCCGGCGCCGACATCGGCACCGACACGTTGCAGGCCGTTGATGGCGTGGCCGGCGGCAGCGGCGACGATTCGCTCACTGGCAGCGCGGGCGACGATTCCTTCATGGGCGGCATGGGCCAGGACACCATCACCGGTGGAGCGGGCCGCGACACGGTGTTTTACGAGTATGTCGAGGCCGCTGCCAGCCCGCGCGCAAATGGCGTCACAGTCAACCTGGGCCCGACGCTGCCCTTCACCAATATTCCAGGCGCACTGGCGGGCACTGTTTCAGTGGCCACCGGCACCGCGCTGGACTTCGATGGCAAGGTCGACACGCTGATCGGTATCGAGAATATCGTCGGCTCCGACTTCGGTGATTTCCTGATCGGCGACAATGGCGCTGCGGGCAATTCAATCGAAGGCGGCCTGGGCGCGGACACGATCCGCGGCAATGGCGGCGCAGATACGCTGGATGGCGGCACGCCAACCGTGCCGGGCGCACTCGCCACGTCACTGAGCCAGTTCGACTGGCTTGATTACCGCAATGCGGCGGTCGATGGCGTCACGGTCGACCTTGGCGGCGGCACGGCCAGCGGCAAGGCGCCGGGTAGTTCCGGCGCTGTCGACTTTACCCATACAGTGCGGCATTTTGAAGCCGTCATGGGTAGTGCGCAGGCTGACAACATCACCGGCGACGCAAGCAGCAATATGCTGCGTGGCGGCGGCGGCAATGACAGGCTCGATGGCGCAGGCGGACTCGACTGGGCCGACTTTATCGAGGCCACCGTCGCGGGCGTGGACGTCGTACTGGGCGCAGATGTTGTGACCGGCAACGGCACCGCCGTCACGCGCAGCGGCGGCAGCACTGGTTCAGATACGCTGATCAGCATCGAGCGCGTGCGCGGCACCAATTTTGCAGACGCCATCACCGGCGACAGCAAGGACAACTTCATCCGCGCAATGGCTGGGGACAACACGATTGAAGGCGGGGCTGGTTTTGACTTCGTCGATTATGCGCAGGCAACGTCGAACCTCAACATCGACATGCGTGGCAACGACACCAATGCCGGTGGCGGCTTCTTCCTCGTGAATGGCGTCAGCTTCAACGGCACCGCCAACATTGCCAACGACCGCGTCAGCGGCATCGAGGCAGTCTTGACCGGTTCCGGCAACGACACTCTGATCGGCGATTCGCAAGCCAACCAGTTCATGGATTTCGGTGGCAACGACAGCTATACCGGCGGCGCCGGGCGCGACCTGGTGAATTACCAGTTCGCCACGGGCGGCATCGCGGTCACGCTGGCTGAAAACAGTGGAACCGCAAACGCAGTGATGCGTGACGGTGCCGGCGTCGTGATCTCGAGCGACAGCCTGTCTGAAATCGAAAGCGTGCGCGGCAGCGAATATAACGATGCCCTCATCGGCAGCAGCAGCGCCAATGAATTGCTCGGTGGCTGGGGCGATGACCTGCTCAAAGGCATGGCTGGCGACGATACGATCAGTGGCGGCCCCGGCGCCGACACCATTGTCGGTGGCTTCGGCAACGACACGATCGACCTGGGCGCACTCGATCCCGCCAGGCAGGACATGCGCGGCTCGGTGGTCAGGATGGAATCGCTGGCCGATGGACACGACACCGTGGCCAACTTCGTGGCCGGCGACCCGTCTTTTGGCGGCGACCAGATAGACTTGTCCGCCATTGCCCACCTGGACTCACCCAACGCGCAATGGGCAGTCCAGCAATTCTATGGCCTTCCGCCTGCCAGCGAGGGCTACCTCAACAAGAACGTTTTCATCTTCAACAACACGGCAATGACGCAAGCAGAGGCGGCCGGGCAAGTGGCGGCACATTCGAATGTGCATGGCGGGGGCCTGTTGATTTTCAAGGAAGCAGCGGACGGGCCAGCGACCATCTTCCACTCGACCGACCTGGCTGCGGGCGGACCTTTGCAGGCGCTTGTTTCATTGTCAGCTGTCGAGCCGACCATGTTCTATGCGTCGAACCTGATCCTCTGACGTCCCGCTACCACGCCGGCACGTTCGAACAGCCGGTAAGCGACCAAAAGTCACTTACCGGCTGTATGATCGGCATCGCGTTTTCCAGTTTCCATGGAGCAGAGTTTGTCGCGGCATCGCTTCACTGCGTCCCGGGTACCTGTCAACGGGACCGACATGAACCCTATTGATCCAGCCTGCCATTTGCACCCGCCTGCCAGCCGTCCTGCGGTCGACGAGCAGTGCCCGCGCAGACCTGCCCTCTGCCATGGCGCGCCTGCAGCGGCACTGCTTTGCTGGTCACTGGTCATGGCCGCCCCCGGTCCTGCGCTGGCCCAGCAAACCATGACATCGCGGCTGGGCCAGCATGCGCAATCGACCACACCACCATCGCCGCCGCAGCAAGACAGTGCCATCCGTATTGAGCCAGCCTGGCGTTTCGCAGACTTGCTGCAGGCTGCACTGGACAGCCATCCGCTGATGCTGGGAAAACGCTCGGCCCAGGATGCCGCGCGCGCCGACAAGGAAGGCGCGCAATGGGCCCGCTATCCCACCCCGACCATCGAAACCTACAGCCGCAACGTGAACGGCAGCATGGGCGTGGCGCGCCTTGAACAACCGGTCTATAGCGGCGGCCGCATCAGTGCCAGCATCGATGCCGCCGGCCAGCGGCTCGACGCTTCCGGCGCGGCGGTGGAGGAAACCCGGCTCGACTTGAAACTGCGCGTGATTGCAGCCGTGGTCGAGGCGCTGCGGCAAAAGGCGCGCCTGCAGTATGCCGACGCCAGTGTCGTCGAACACCGCCGCCTGCTCGACATGATCCAGCGCCGGGTGCGGCAGGAAGTCAGTTCCGCCGTCGACCAGAGCCTGGCCGAAGCCCGGTTATACCAGGCCCTGAATGACCAGTCTGCCACTGCGCAGGCGTATCGCAATGCGCTGACCCAGTTGTCGCAGCTTGCCGGCCGCCGCGTGCCCGACATCAGCGCCCAGGGCGTGACTGAAGCCGGCGTCCCGGCCAGCCTGGAAAGCGCGCGCCAGCTGGCTACTACCTATTCGCCCGTGCTGCAAAGGCTGTCTTTCGAAGAAGCGGCCGCGAATTCCGATATAGCGGTG
Source organism: Paucimonas sp. (assembly GCA_028292545.1). Lineage (GTDB taxonomy): Bacteria > Pseudomonadota > Gammaproteobacteria > Burkholderiales > Burkholderiaceae_D > Lacisediminimonas. The sequence continues at coordinate 31,141 of JAQGMC010000034.1, read as the reverse complement.
CGGCGCGCATCGATGTTGCCCACCCTGGCTGTGCGTCTTGAACGCGGACTGGGCACGCTGGCGGAGAACCGTGCGTTGCTGGTGCTGCAAGCCCAGCCGGGCGCCGGCCTGTCGGCGCGTTCCGGTGTCGATGCAGCGGTTGCGCGCCGTGAATCGAGCCGCCAGGCGCGCGAAGCGGCGCTGCGCGACATCGACGAGCGGCTGGCGCTGGACTGGAATGAACGGCAATCAGCCCGGCTGCGGCTGGACAACGCGCTGCTGTCGCGGCAGATGTCGGCCGACGTCTTCGGTTCCTATACCCGCCAGTACGTCATCGGCCGCAAGAGCTGGCTTGATGTGCTCAATGCCGTGCGTGAAGCCACCCAGGCCGATTTTGCGGTAGAGGATGCACGCGCCCAGGTGCTGGGCGCAGGCTTGCGGCTGCGCGCGCAGACCGGCACGCTGCAGTTGCCGTGACGGCGGGCCTGGCCTGGATGCGCACGGCCATGCATGCAGCTTGCTGCCTGCTTTTTGATTTCGAATTTTGATCGGCCAGGCATTCCCGGCCGCAGGGGAATAACGTGATTTCTTCGCTACGCACAGGCTTGCCGGAACTGGTGGAGCGCTCAGCCAGCCTGGCGCGCCAGCGCATGCCGCTTGCGCGCCGCACCGCGGTTGAGCGCGCAGTCGATGCCGCGCCTGGTGTGGCCCAGGCTGCCGACCTGTTCCGGCTGGCCTGGCAAATGGCGGAGCTGGCTGGCGAGCCGGCCCTGCTGCACAATCCATCGCCGGCCGACACGCCTTTCGCCGCTTTCCTGCCGGACCACGGCTGGGCGCTGGTGCAAGCCCGCGCCGGCGACGGTAGCTGGCGCATCGAATCGAGCGCGGGCGCGACACTCTCCCTGCCAGACCTGGCTGGCGCGACTTGCCTGGGCTTGCCGCCGCCGGCGCAAGCGGCACAGCGCCGCAGCGCCCTGCAACTGGTTGGCGATGCAATCTGGCGCCGCAAGGGTGTGTTCCTCGACGCCGTGCTTGCCACTGCGCTGGCCAGCCTGCTGGCGCTGGGCAGTTCGCTGTATTCGATGCAAGTCTACGACCGCGTGATACCCAATTCGGGTTACAACACTTTGTGGGTGCTGTCAGTCGGCGTGCTGCTGTCGATCCTGCTGGAAGCCATGCTCAAGCAAGTGCGCAGCCACACAATAGACCGGACTTGCAAGGCGATCGATTCCGAATTGTCTGAATGGTTTTTCCGGCGCATGCTCGGCATCCGCATGGAAGCGCGGCCGGCTTCGGTGGGCACCCTGGCGTCGCAGATAAAGGGTTTCGAGCAGGTACGCGCGGTAATGGCGTCGACCTCGCTGTTCGTGCTGGCAGACGTGCCTTTCGCCGTGCTGTTCTTGCTGGTGATTGCAGCAATCGGCGGCTGGGTGGTGGCGGTGCCGCTGGTGATGCTGCCGCTGGCGCTGCTGTGCGGGCTGGCTTTCCAGCGTGCGATCCAGAACCATACCCGCAACACCATCGCCACCAGCTACAAGAGCGCCGGCTTGCTGGTGGAAGCGGTGGATGGCGCTGAATCTGTCAAGGCATCCAGTTCGGAATGGATGCTGCAATCGCGCTGGAACCGGCTGGTAGAAGAGGCAGCAAGCTCCGACCAGGCGATCAAGACGCATTCCTCGCTGTCGCAGAACCTGACTGCCATGCTGCAGCAGGTGAGCTACGTGCTGCTGGTTGCCGCCGGGGCCTGGCTGGTGACAGAAAACAAAATGACGATGGGCGCGCTGCTGGCTTGCTCCATCATCGGCAACCGCGCCATGTCGCCCATCATCCAGTTGCCCGGCGTGATGGTGCAATGGGCGCATGCGAAAGCGGCAATCGAGGGCATCGACAAAATCATCGCCTTGCCCAATGAAGCCGACCAGGTGCATGAACAGCTCGCGCCCTCCCTTCTCGGTGGCGAGATTGGCTTCGAACGCATCCGCTTCAGTTATGGCGGCCAGGAGCGCGCCGCGCTCGAACTGGACCGGCTGCAGCTGCGCGCCGGTGAGCGGGTGGCGCTGGTGGGCCCGATCGGATCGGGCAAGAGCACCTTGCTGAAACTGGCGTCGGGCATGTACCGGCCGGCGCAGGGAAGGGTGCTGCTGGGTGGGATGGATGCAGCCCTGCTGTTGCCAGCCGTGCTGCGCGAACAGGTCGGTTACCTGCCGCAGGAGGCGCGCCTGTTTTCCGGCACGCTGCGCGACAACTTGTTGCTTGGCTTGCCTGACCCGGGCGATGAAGCAATCCTGGCGGCTGCCCACCGCACCGGCCTGTCGGACCTGGTGCTGGGCCAGCCGCGCGGCCTGGCGCTGGAGATTACCGAAGGCGGGCGCGGCGTGTCGGGCGGGCAGCGGCAATTGATTGCGTTCACCCGCCTGCTGCTGGCCAATCCGAAAGTCTGGCTGCTCGACGAACCGACCGGCAATATGGATTCCGCCACCGAAGCGCGCGTGGTGCAAGTCTTGCGCGAGGTGGCGGCCGCCGGTGCGACCCTCTTGGTCAGCACCCACAAGAATGCAGTGATGCCGCTGGTGGAGCGCATCGTCGTGCTGCAAAACGGACGCCTGGTGGTTGATGGCCCGCGCAATGAAGTGATGGCGAAACTGGCTGGCCGGCCTGTCGCCCAGGGAGAGGCAGCATGAAGCCGCCCGAGCCGCGGGAAGGACGCACCGGTCGCGCGCTGATATGGGGCAGCCTGTTGGCAGTGGCCGGTTTCGCCGGCTGGGCGCACTGGGCTGAACTGGACCAGATCACGCGCGCGCCGGGCCAGGTGATCGCCAGCTCGCGCAACCAGGTGATCCAGGTTGCCGAAGGCGGCGTGCTGGCCGAGATGCCGGTGCGTGAAGGCGCCATCGTCAAGCGCGGCCAGTTGCTGGCGCGCTTTGACAAAACCAAGGCAGAAGCCGGCCACCTGGAAGCCCAGGCCAAGGTAGCGGCCCTGACCTTCGCCGTGGCGCGCCTGTCCGCCGAAGTGTTCGGGCGCGACCTGGTGCTGCCGCCCGGGGCGGCCCGCTATCCCGAGTTTCGCGACAACCAGCTGGCCTTGTACAGCAAGCGCAAGTCAGCCCTGCGCGAAGAAGTGCAGGCGCTGGACAATGCGCGCAAGCTGGTGAACGAGGAACTGGAAATGAACCTGCCCTTGCTCAAGACTGGCGACGTCAGCCGCGCCGAAGTGCTCAAGCTGCAACGCCAGCTGGTCGACACTGAAGCGCAGATCACCAACCGCAAGAACAAATTTTTGCAAGATGCGCAAGCTGAACTGGTGAAGGCGCAGGAAGACCTGGCCGGTGCGCAGCAGGTGGCGGCCCAGCGCCGCGAGCAACTGGATTTCACCGAAGTGCGTGCGCCCACCGATGGCGTGGTGCGCAATGTGCGCCTGACCACCCTGGGTGGCGTGGCGCGTCCGGGCGAAGAAATCATGCAGATCGTGCCAGCCGACGACGACCTGGTCATCGAAGCCAAGGTCAAGCCGGCCGACATTGCATTCGTCAAGCCGGGCTTGCCGGCGACGGTGAAGATGGATGCCTACGACTATTCCATCTATGGCGTACTGAACGGGAAAGTCGCGTATATCAGCGCCGACACGCTCAATGAAGATGTGCGCGCCAACGAGCAGCCCTACTATCGCGTGCAAATCAAGACTACCGGGCGCAACCTGGCTACCCGCAACAATGAAAAAATCGACATCACGCCCGGCATGACAGCCTCGGTCGAGATCAAGACTGGCCAGCAGACCGTATTGCGCTACCTGACCAAGCCCATTACGAAAACCCTGAACGAGTCGATGGGTGAGCGTTGAGCGTTGAGCGCTTTCTCCGGCAGCGTCGGCGGACAGGCAGGCGCTCCTGATCTTGCGCAGGTCAGGGCGAACAGCTTCCTGCGCTGCGACAAACGCAGGTTTGAACTAAGCGAGGTTTGAAGCGCAGGTGGTGCAATAGAATCGGGGAATCGATGCAGCTTGCGAGCTGGCGCGCGAACCTGCGATTTGCGTCCTCCACCCTGCCAACTAACGTCACTCGCATGCGGCGCACAAAGTTCAGCACCGAATTGTGGAATCTCGACGATCCGCCTGTGCTGGTCTGGATTGGCCTGGGCCTGGCTATCCCGGCACTGGCATACGGGGTGCGCGAGCTGCTTGATCCGTGGCTCGAGAATCGGCAGCCTTATACGCCGGCTTTTGCCGCTATTGCGCTGGCCGGCTGGGTCGGCGGATGGCGCACGGGCATGGTGACCGCCGTTACCTGCCACCTGTGGGCCAATTACTATTTCGTTGCGCCGCGTGGCCGCTTTGTCATGAACGAGCAGGAGCTCGTCAGCGCCCTGTCCTATTACCTGATTGCGGGCGTGATTCTCTACCTCAGCCACCGCGCCACCAGCGCCAACCGCAAGTTATTGTCGGCGCTGAAGCAATTGCGTGAGGTCGACAGCCGGCGCGCGCATTTCCTCGCGGTGCTTGGACATGAAGTTCGCAATCCGCTGGCCGCGATGCATGCCGCCATCGACCTGGCGCGGCAGGGCGGCAGTGCGCAGCGCGTGCAACAGGGCTTTGAAGTGCTTGACCGGCAGCTCAACCAGGTCAGCCGGCTGATGGACGACTTGCTGGATATTGCGCGCATCGACGAGGGCAAACTCAGCTTGCAGCAGGTCAGCGTACCGGTGGACGTGCTACTGCGTGAAGTGACGCAAGCGGCGACTGTCTTCACCGCCCCGCGGCACCAAAAGATCTTGCTTGAAACCGGCGAGCGTCCGGGTCAGGTCCGGGTCGACCCGGTGCGCATGAACCAGGTCTTCAACAATATCCTGCATAACGCATCCAAGTTTTCGCTTGATGGCGGCACCATCAGCGTGACGGTTGCCAGCAGCGGCGGCTGGTGCCGGGTGTCGGTGCGCGACTGGGGTGCGGGCATTCCGGCCCAGCGCGTGCAGGATATCTTCGAGCCTTTTATCCAGGTCGATCGCGCCAACGCGCGTGACGATGGACTGGGCCTTGGCCTGTCGATCGTCAAGAAACTGGTGTTACTGCACGGTGGCCAGATCCACGCGCATTCCGAGGGCGAAGGGCGGGGAACGGAAGTGACGGTCATGCTTCCGCTGGACGAGGCCTGAACCCGCCCGCGCGCATTGGCCCGCCTTGGCCCGCATTAGCTCGTATCGGGCGCGCTGCCGCAAGCGCAGGGCATAGGGGTTTCTTATCGGGACGATTGCCTGCGCCACTGTAGGGCTTTTCGTCCTTTCCTGCGCGGGAGAATCAAGACACTGGCCTGCGTATTCTGGTATGGTGACAGCCAGTTTTTTCATGTGGCCCTTCATGTCCCCAGACCAGACCCAGGCAATTACGCGCAGGAACAATGTTCAGGTTCTGGGTCGCGGCGATCAGGCCATCGTGTTCGCGCACGGCTTTGGCTGCGACCAGAATATGTGGCGTTTCGTCGCGCCTGCCTTCGTCAATGACTATCGGGTTGTGCTGTTTGACAATGTTGGCGCCGGCAAATCCGACTTGTCGCAGTTCGACCGCGACAAATACAGCTCGCTGTATGGTTATGCGGCCGACCTGCGCGACATTTGCCACATGGTCGGTGGACGCGACATCATCCTTGTCGGACACTCGGTGAGCGCAATGATCGGCTTGCTGGCAGCCATTGACGAGCCCGCCCTGTTCAGCAAGCTGGTGCTGGTCGGCCCCTCGCCCAGCTACATCAACGATGGCGACTACATCGGTGGTTTCGACCAGGCCAATATCGAGGAATTGCTGGATTTCCTCGACAATAATTACCTGGGTTGGTCGAGCGCAATGGCGCCGGCAATCATGGGCAACGAAGATCGGCCGGGCTTGTCACAAGAACTGGAAAACAGTTTTTGCCGGACCGATCCGGAAATAGCGCGGCATTTCGCGCGCACGACTTTCCTGTCGGATCATCGCAGCGCGCTGCAGCAAGTGCGGGTGCCATCGCTGATCCTGCAGTGTTCGCGTGACGTGATCGCACCCCAGGCCGTGGGCGAATACATGCACCGTGAGCTGGCAGGCAGCACGCTGGTGCTGATGAAGGCGACCGGCCATTGCCCCAACCTGAGCGCGCCCGACGAAACCATTGAAGCAATCAAAGCCTTCCTCAAGCCAGGAAGCGAGGACCGACATCATCAAAAGGCTTCCTGAGGGCCTCCTCGACGAGGATGCCCATGACCTCTACGAGAATGCGCCGTGCGCCTATCTCTCGACGCTGCCGGACGGGCGCGTCGTCAAGGCCAACCGCAGCTTTTTCGAATGGACTGGCTATGAGGCCGCCAGCCTGGTCGGTCACGTGTATTTCCAGGAATTGCTTCCCGTAGGCGGGCGCATTTTCTACGACACCCATTTCCATCCCCTGTTGCAGATGCAGGGCTTCGCCAAGGAGCTCGCTTTCGACGTGGTGTGCGCGGACAAGTCGCGCATGCCAGTGCTGCTCAGTTCAACGCTCAAGCGCGATGCGGCTGGCCGGCCGCTGTTGATCCGCACCATGCTGCTGGATGCGCGGGCTCGTCGCTCGTATGAACAGGAGTTGCTGCGCGCCCGACGCAAGGCGGAAGAGGCCGAATCGCGCGTGCGCACGCTGAACCAGGAACTGGAATCGCTGCTCGCAACCCGTACCGCGGAACGCGACCGGTTGTGGAGATTGTCGCAAGACTTGCTGGTGGTGGCGGCCGCCGACGGCCGCATACTCCAGGCCAACCCCGCCTTCAGCGTCGTGCTCGGATGGGGCGCGGATGAAGCGCGCGCACTCAATTTCAATGACCTGGTGGAGGGCGGCGAAGGCGCCGCCGCGGCCGCAGCGGCAGCTGGTGTATTGGCGCTGCTCGCGGCATCGCAATCGGTGCACGGCCAGCCTTTGCACATGCGGCGCAAGGACGGTTCGGGGCGCTGGCTGTCGTGGAAGGTAGCCAGTGAAGACGGCATGCTGTACATGACCGGCCGCGACATCACGGCCGAGCGGCAACGAAACGATGAATTGCGCCTTGCAGAGGATGCGCTGCGCCAGGCTGCAAAAATGGAAGCGGTTGGCCAGCTGACCGGTGGCATTGCGCACGATTTCAACAACCTGCTGGCCGGCATGACGGGCAACCTGCAATTGATCCGCCTGAAGCTTGAGCGCGGCCTGACCGCGGATTTGCTGCGTCATGTCGACGTGGCCGAAAGCCTGGCGCATCGGGCGGCGACGACGACGCACCGGCTGCTGACCTTTTCGCGTCAGCAGGCGCTGGCGCCCAAGGCAGTGGATATCAACAGCCGCATCCAATTCGTGCATGAACTGATCCAAACGGCGATCGGCCGGGGTCTGGAGGTGCAGCTCGAACTGGACCCGGCCAACCCGCATGCCCTGTGCGATTCCAACCAGCTCGAAAGCGCGCTGCTGAACCTGGCCGTCAATGCCCGCGATGCAATGGATGGCACGGGCTTGCTGACAATTTCATCCGGGACGGTCCAGCTATTGCCCATCCAGGCCGCCGCTTATGGCATTGCAGCGGGAAGTTATGTGCATTTGGTCGTCGCCGACACGGGATCGGGCATGTCGCCGGAGCTCATTGCGCGCGCCTTTGATCCGTTTTTCACCACCAAGCCGGCAGGCGCCGGCACCGGCCTCGGCCTGTCGATGGTGTATGGTTTCGCGCGCCAGTCAGGCGGCTACGTGCGCATTGAATCAGAAGGGAAGGGTGGCACGCGCGTGCATCTGTACTTGCCCGTCACCGGCGCCTCGGCCGCCGATCCCGTGCATGCCACCCCAGTGGCCTTGGCCTCCCGCGGCCGCGGACGCATCTTGCTGGTGGATGATGAAGCTGCGCTGCGCGAGCTGCTGGCTGAAATGCTCGCTTCGCAGGGATATGACGTTTTCCAGGCTGCGAATGGCCCGGCCGCGCTGGCCCGGTTCAATGAGTTGGGCTGTGTCGATGTGCTGGTGACGGACATTGGTTTGCCGGGCGGCTTGAGCGGAAAGCAACTGGCGCAGCACCTGAAACCGGCATGCCCGGACTTGAAAGTACTGTTCATAACCGGCTATGCCAACCCAACGGTGCAGGAAGGCTTGCTGCAAGACGGCATGGAGCTGCTGCTCAAGCCTTTCGACCTGGAGGAATTCAGCGCCCGGATCGGCCGCTTGATGGCAGCGGGCCGGCACTGACCGGGGTCTCGCCATTCGACTTGCCCCTGCTTTTCTCTTGCTGAAAACCTGGATATTTGCGCACACCTGTGCATAGGTAATCAGCGCCAACCTGACTGTCTGATACATCTCAAACCATGGGTGGTCGGCTCTGCAGCCGGCGCTTGCATGCGCATACTGTTCGTATTCTGGAGCTTGATACCGGGGTCGCCGCATGCCGCGCCCCGTGCTGCGCGCCAGCCGGGCAATCCGTCACAGGAGAACAACATGCAAAGACGCGAATTCCTGAAGCATACCGGCGCAGCCGCCGGCGGCCTTGGGCTTATTGGCTTGGGCGCCTGCACCACAACTGCCACATCCAGCACGACGACCCAGGACACGCCCGAAACCCGCAACAAACAGGGCGAGATCCGCGTCTCTTCCGACAATGCGCTGACGCGGTTGCAAGAACAAGTGCCCGATTCACGCGAACTGATCGCCAAGGCGGCGGGTGTGCTGGTCTTTCCTCGCGTAATTGCGGCCGGCTTCGGCATAGGCGGGCAATATGGCGAAGGATTGTTGCGGCGGAAGGCAACCATCGTGGATTACTACAGGCTGACGTCGGTTTCGGTCGGTTTGCAAATCGGCGCGCAATCCAAGGCAATCTACTTCCTTTTCATGACCCAGGAAGCCTACGACAATTTCCGCAAGAGCGAGGGGTGGGCGGTTGGCGCAGATGCCTCCGTCGCCGTGCTCAAGGCTGGCGCCGACGGGCGGCTGGACCTGACTGCGGCGAGGGGGCCGGTGCTGGCATTCGTGCTGACCAACGCCGGCTTGATGGCAAACCTGACGCTGGAAGGCACGAAGATCACGCGGCTTACCTGAACCGGGCAAGCGTGGTTTCCTGGTTCTGGCTGCAAGCAGCGGCAGCAACTGCCTGACGGTTTGCAGGCAGCGGTTCGCAGGCAGCGGTTTGCAGGCAGCGGTTCGCATGCAGCGGTTCGCAGGCCGCGGTTCCTGCCGGCGCGGGCCGGCGAAAACATTCGAGGCAGCGACGCACTGCCCTTGACCCGGCATGGAAACAAGTCATTGCAAGTCATTGGCCAGGCCAATTGCCTGGGCCATCGCGGTCCCGGCTGCGCGGTGATCCCTGTCGGGCATTTGATCACTCAGGCACAGTGGCCCGCCATTCCATGCAAGCGCCAATTGGCTGCCTGACCAGCCACGCTGCTGCGTGCAGCAAATGGATTCTTTGGCTGGCCACCCTGCCAATTCACACGGGTTTCATCACCGCCCTCGATTACGCAACGGCAAGTGCACATCGGCGGGCGTTGCGCCGCCGGCAGTAGCCAATGACGCGCCCTGCATCGCCATGTGGGCTGGCGCTTACCCGGTACGGATTTCCAACTTTAGCCTGGCGAGAACGCGGGCGTTGCCGCCCGGTCTATCTCTTTTCATGCACTCTTGTCATTAAGGCAGCGCCATGTCTTTAGCGAGCGACCAGAAACCCGGACCTGCGGATCCTTCCGGAATCAGCGGCAAGCTGCTTGAACTGACGGACAGGGTTTTTTCAGAATGGGAAAAACGGGTGCGCGCAAGCTTGCCCAAGGCTGGTTCGCTGCCGTACCCGATCCTGATCAATACCCTTCCAACGTTCTACAAGAACCTGGTCGAAGCGCTGACACCGGACTACCCACGCACCACTGCCGAGGTCACCGGTCCGGCGGTTGCATCGGAACACGGCGGCGAGCGTGCCCGTCTCACCCGTTACCGGGCCGAGGACTTGATTGCGGAATACCAGGTTTTACGCGAGACGGTTGGTGACGTCCTGAGGCAGGACGGTTATCAGCCCAAGGATGAGGAGATGGGCATCATCGATGCCGCGTTCAATGCTGCAATCCGCGAATCCGCTTCCGCTTTTACGCTGACGCAATCAGCATTTCGCGAGCAATTCGTTGCAACAGTTGTCCATGACATCCGGAACCCGCTCGCTACGGCGCTTTACTCGGCGCAACTGATCCGGCATGACCCAAACCCGGAAGCGATGAAGGGACATGCGGCGAAAATACTTGAGAACCTGAACCGGGTCGACCAGATGTTGCGGGAGGTGCTCGACAGGATAGTGCTGGAGCATGGCGCCCGCATCCTGCTCGAACCCAGCAACTTTGACATCAGCGAACTGGCCCGGGAAGTGTGCCGCGAATCCGCGCCTTCGACCAGCAGCCGTCTCGTGATTGCAAGCACACCCATTCCCGGCTGGTGGGACCGCAGCTACATGAAGCGGGCGCTGGAAAACCTGATCGGGAACGCCCTGAAGCACGGCGCGAGCGATGGACCGATTCGCATTGCCTGCGTCGAAGCAGGCGGGCGGATGGCACTGTCGGTTCACAACGAGGGGACGCCGATACCTGTGGACCAGCTGGAATCGATATTTCAAGTCTTTCGCCGCGCCCAGGCTATCAAATCCGGGGACCGGAAAGGCTGGGGAATTGGCTTGCCGTTTGTCCGCAGCGTGGCGGAGTGCCATGGCGGCAGCATTGACGTCGATAGCTCTTTGGAAAGAGGAACCACGTTCACAATAGACGTCCCCATTGATTGCCGCCCGTTCCAACGAGTGCCGATCCTGGAAGGGAAGATTGAACCGGCACCGGGCGAAAATACGTAGTCGCACGAAGGTTTCAGCTTACGGGAGGGACTGTGAAGATTTCAGCGGGGAGCAGCAAAGGCCGGCCGGAACGACCAAGACCTGCGCCCACGCAACCCGGCGACAAGCTAGAATCAAGCGACTCATTCCGCCCCGGATAAACATATTCCCATGCTGCAAGGGACCTACAACCCAAGCCTCGTCCTGCTTTCCTTCGTGGTGGCGGCGCTGGCTTCATATACCACGCTGAAGTTGTCAGAGCGTGCTACGGCCGCCGGCGCCGCTGCGCCGTGGTGGATCGCCGGTGGTGGCGTGGCAATGGGGGTGGGCATCTGGTCGATGCACTTCCTTGGCATGCTCGCTTTCCGCCTGCCGATCCCGCTTGGTTATGACGTATCGGTCACGATTCTTTCTCTCTTGCTGCCCATCATTGCGTCGGCAGGCGGGCTCTGGCTGGTAAGCCGTCCCCAGTTACCGATCCGGCACTTGCTGCTGGGCGCATTGCTTTTCGGCCTTGCCATCAACGCCATGCATTACACCGGCATGGCGGCGATGCTGATGCAACCAGGGATTGTCTACGACGTGAAGCTGTTCCTGGCGTCGCTGGCGATTGCCTTCACTGCCGCCGGCGCCAGCCTCTGGATCGCATTCAAGCTGCGGCGCAACCAGCCCAATGTTGGCCTTCTGCGCATGCTTGCTGCGGCGGCAATGGGCTTTGCCATCGCCGGCATGCACTACACAGGCATGGCTGCGGCAAACTTCCCGGTGGGCAGCATCTGCGGGGCGGCTGCCGGAGGCGTTTCCAATAATGTCCTGGCGGTGCTGGTCATACTGGGCACGCTCGGTGTACTTGCCATTGCGCTGGTGACCGCCGTCTACGATGCCAGGCTGGAAGCGCGCAGCGAAGTATTGGCCATTTCCGAAGCAAGCGCCGCCGAACGCAAGGTCTTGCTCGAGCGCGAGCAAAGCGCACGTGCTGAAGCCGAGCGCATGAGCCGTATGAAGGATGAATTCCTGGCCATGGTGTCGCATGAGTTACGCACGCCACTCAATGCCATCGTGGGATGGGTGCAGCTGCTCCAGCTCAACAGCAGCGATCCGGTTCGCCTGGCGCAGGGCCTGGAAGTCGTTGGCCGCAACGCCGAAGCACAGGTGCGCATCATCAACGACCTGCTGGAGATGAACCGCGTCGCGTCCAACAAGATCGAGCTGCATCTTTCCGATGTGGATGCTGTCCTCCTGGCCAGGACCGCCGTGGAATCCGCAGCGCCGGCGGCGTCAAGCGAGGGTATACAGCTCAGCTGCCACACCGTCGACATGGCGTTGGTGCGCGGCGACGCCGAGCGCTTGCAACAGGTGCTGTCGAACCTGCTTTCCAATGCCATCAAGTTCACGCTCCCGGGCGGCGCGGTGACTGTCAATGTGACCAGGCGCGATGCCAGCGTCCAGATTGCCGTCACCGATACCGGCATTGGTATCAGTCCCGAATTCTTGCCCTTTGTGTTTGAACAGTTCCGCCAGGCTGATTCAACCGTGACCCGTTCCTACCGCGGCCTGGGCCTTGGCCTGTCCATCGTCAAGCATCTGGTGGAGCTGCATGGCGGCACAGTGTTTGCCGAAAGCCGCGGGCTGGGGCAGGGCAGTACCTTCACCGTGCGCTTGCCAGCCTTGCCAGCTGCAGGCAACGCCAACCAGGCTGTTGCCGGCGCCCCGGCCACCCACCGCTTTGCGGCAAACGCCTTGGCCGGGCACCGCTTCCTTATTGTCGAAGACGAAGACGATACCCGTGAAGTGCTGCGCCAGGCGCTTGTCGACCATGGGGCCTCGGTGCTGCTGGCGTCCCGCGCAAGCGATGGCTTGCGACTGGTCCAGCAAGTTGAGTTCGACGCCATCGTAAGCGACCTGGGCATGCCGGATATAGACGGGGTGCAGTTCATCAAGCAGGTGCGCGCCCTTCCAGGCCAGCCCGGCAACACGCCGGCGATCGTTGTCACCGCCTTCGCTCGCGCCGAAGACCGCGAGCGCGCGCTTGCAGCCGGCTTCCAGGCCTATCTCGCCAAGCCGCTGCGGCCGGCGGACCTGGTTGCCGTGCTGATCGACTTGATGGGGGCGCGCGCAGACCAAGGGCAAGGTGATTAGTGGTGCAGGCCTGGTTGCCGTTGGAGGGGCTTGGGCGCGGTGCAGCTGCCAAGGGCTGCCTGATGCGTGGCGCAGCGCCGGGGTGGCGCCGCTCGCGCCGGTTGGCAGGCCTTTCGTGAAGGTGCTTCTGAAGCTTGATACCGGCTGCATGCAGTAACCGTCTGTCCAGGGAAAAGGCGGGCTTGGCTCGTTCAAGGACACGGCAAAGTGCAAACAAACCGGCAAACGCAGATTGGTATAAAAGGGTAAGCTTAATTTTTTTTCAAGCAGTCGGGCGGGCTAAATCCATGGACGAAAACGAGCGCAAAATCCTGGCGTTTCCGCCGCCAGCCCCCGGGTTCGTCCCGAGCTCACTGCCGTTTTTCGTCGTTGGTATTGGCGCCTCCGCCGGCGGCATCCAGGCGCTATTGCGCTTCTTTGAAGCGATGCCGGCCGATAATGGCATGGCTTTTGTGATCGTCCTGCACCTGTCGCCGCGGCACGAAAGCAATGTGGCGCACATCCTGCAGGACAAAACCAGGATGCCGGTCTCGCAGGTTACCCAGACAGTGCCGATCGAACCCAACAATGTCTACATTATTCCGCCAACCAAAGAGCTGTTGATGAATGATGGGGCGTTGCAGGTGACGCCGGCAGCCCGGCCGCCTGGGCGGCATACCGTCATCGACGTCTTCTTCCGTACCCTGGCCGAGGTGCACCGCGAACGCGCCGTGGGAATCGTCCTGTCCGGAGCCGGTTCGGATGGCGCGGTAGGCATTGCCCGCATCAAGGAACGGGGCGGAATAACGCTGGCCCAGGCCCCGGGCGATGCCGAACATGACAGCATGCCGCTGCGCGCGATCCAGACTGGATCGGTGGATCTTGTCCTGCCGGTCGCCGATATGCCACAAAGGTTGATCGAACTGTTCCGCAACGCGCATTCGTTGCAACTGCCTGCCGCCGGTGATCCGGAACAGGGCATTGACTCCAATGATGCAGAAGGCCGGGCCCAACAGGCTGAGTATGCATTGCGCGAAATCCTGCACATGCTGCATTCGCAGACAGGGAACGACTTCAGGCACTACAAACGCGCAACGGTCCTGCGGCGCATCGAGCGCCGGCTGCAAGTGAGTGGCTTGCCAAACGTCCTGGCCTACCGTGACTTCCTCGAAAAAAACGACCAGGAAATGCAGGCGCTGCTGCAAGACATGCTTATCAGCGTCACGAACTTCTTCCGCGACCGGGGCGCGTTTGAAGCGCTGGAACGGGACGTCATTCCCAAGGTGTTTGACGTTGTGCCGGAAACTGAACAAATCCGCGCCTGGTCGGTAGGTTGCGCCACCGGTGAAGAAGCCTATTCGCTTGCCATGCTGCTGGCTGACCAGAACGCCCTGTGTGCCCGGCCACGATCGATTCAAGTTTTCGCATCCGATATCGACGAGCGGGCAGTCAATATCGCGCGGCGCGGTTTATATCCGGATTCAATCATCACCGACGTGGCGCCCGCCCGGCTGCGCCAGTATTTTGACAAGGAAGAGGGGCACTACTGCGTCAAGCGCGAAATCCGGGAAAAAGTCTTGTTCGCCACCCATAACATACTCAGGGATCCGCCGTTCTCGCGCCTGCACATCATTGTGTGCCGCAATTTGCTGATTTACCTGAATCGGGACATCCAGAGGCAGGTTTTCGAAATACTGCACTATGCGCTGCAGCCGAACGGCTACCTGTTTCTGGGAACCGCAGAATCAGTCGATATGGTGCCGGGGTTGTTTTCCCCGGTCGACAAGAAGCACCGCATCTACCAGGCTCTCAACACCAGGTCCAGCGCCTTTCATGCACTGCCGCCGGTGCTGCTCACTGGCGATCGACCGGCGCTCAAGACAGCGCGCAATGCCCCGGAGCCGCGACCGGCTTCGCCGCAGGAAATGCATCGCCAGTTCCTGGAAGACTATGCGCCGCCGAGCATGCTGATCGACCAGCATCACAATGTGATTTATGCGACCAGGAAGGCAGACCGCTTCCTGCATCATCCAGGCGGCGAACCATCGCGCGATATTTTCTTGACGGTGCATCCGGATTTGCAGTTGGACTTGCGCGCAGCGCTGTTCCAGGCAACGCGGTCACACCAGGATGTTAAAACCCGCTACCTGCCGATGCGCGAGGCAGACAAGACGACGTCCATCCGGATCGTGGTCCGTCCGGCACAGAACCAGTTCGCGGGAACTGGCATGACCTGTGTGGTCTTTGAAGAAGCGACTGCGCCAGGTGATGTCAACAGCACGCCAGGACAGTCGATCGACGATGCCGTGACACTGCATCTCGAGACGGAGCTGAAGCAAACCAAGGAGCAGCTACGCTCCGTGATCGAACAATACGAGACTGCGGTTGAGGACCTGAAGGCAGCCAATGAAGAACTGCAGGCGAGCAATGAAGAGTTACGGTCCACTGCCGAAGAATTGGAAACCAGCAAAGAGGAATTGCAGTCGATCAATGAGGAACTGAGCACCGTCAATTACGAGTTGAAGGCGAAGGTGGATGAGACAGCCAAAGCCAATGATGACTTGCAAAACTTTTTATCGGCCACGGAAATTGCCACGGTTTTCATTGATCGCGGTACCCATATCAAACGCTATTCCAAGCCGTGCACGCGACTGTTCAACCTGATTGCAACCGATGTCAGCCGCTCGATCCTGGACCTGACTTGCCGTCTCGATTATCCAGAATTGAGAGCGGATATCGAACAAGTATTCGACAGCCTTCGGCCGGTAGAACGGGAAGTAGCAGGAACCGCGGAGGGAAGTTGGTACATCGCCCGACTCTTGCCCTACCGCACAGCAGAGGATCGGATTGAGGGCCTTGTCCTTTGTTTCATCGATATTTCGCGGCGCAAAGAGGCCGAACAAAGGCTGTTGGCCAGTGAACAGAGGATGCGCCTGATCGCTGCCAGCACCAGGGATTATGCGATTGCCACCCTGGATATGGATGGCGTGGTCACGAGTTGGAACGGCGGGGCAGAGCGCCTGTTTGGCTATTCGGAACAGGAAATGATCGGTAAAAACGCCGACGTGCTCTATCCGCCGGAAGACCGTGCCCGCGGCACGTTCCAGAATGAATTGGCACGTGCGCGCGACGAGGGTCGGGCAGAGGATGACCGCTGGCATGTTCGCAAAAATGGCTCGCGCGTATTTTGCAGCGGCATAACCTCGCCCCTGATCGATGACGCACTATGCGGCTATGTCAAGATCGCACGCGACCTCACCGATTCGCGGGATCGGCAAGAAGCCAGCCTTGCGTGGGAAAAGCAGGAAAGGATCCGGGCCGAGGAAGCAGCGCGCGTGCGGGATGAATTCTTCGCGGTCCTATCCCATGAATTGAAGCAACCGCTCAACTTGATCCAGCTGACTGCAGAAATGATGAGCCGGGTGCCAGAGGCGGCCTCCATCCCTGTCATCCAACGCGGAACGACGACGATCAAACGCATGGTGGAGGGACAGGCGAGGATAATTGACGACTTGATGGACCTGTCGCGCCTGCATACCGGCAAACTGACGCTGGCGCAGACCCAGCTCAATTTCAGCGAGCGGGTTTCACATGTAGTCCAGCTCATGGCCGTAGACGCGCAGCAAAAGGGCGTTGCCCTTGACCTGGAGATGGCGACAGAAGACTTGATCATTCATGGCGACGTCGTACGGATTGAACAAATCATCTGGAACCTGCTGAGTAATGCGCTGAAATTTACGCCGGCCGGCGGCAAGGTGCATATACAACTCAGCCGGGATGGCGAATCGGCCCGCATGCTCATTGCCGACACGGGCAAGGGCATTGCACCGGAGTTTTTGCCTTTTATCTTCGACATGTTCCGTCAAGCCAATACAGGCGCCGCGCGCGAGTTTGGTGGCATGGGCATTGGCCTGGCCCTTGTCAAGGAACTGGTTCACAGTCACGGCGGCCGCGTCGAGGCAGACTCCAACGGGGATGGAAAAGGCGCGCAATTCTGCGTCTTCCTGCCGCTCGCCGTTTCGCGCCCTTCAACGCCGTCTTCCATGGTCGAAAACAACGGTACTTTGGCGGGCAAGCGCATCCTTCTCGTGGAAGATGCGCTGGAAACGCTTGAATTGCTGGGTGAATTACTCAGTGCAGAAGGGGCAAAGGTCTCGGCTGCGTCGAGCGCGGCCCAGGCGCTGGGATTTGCGGAAAGCGCTAGCGAACCTTACCAGCTGATTATTTCGGATCTTGGTATGCCGGGCATCGATGGATTCCAACTACTGGCAAAGCTGCGCAAGCTGAATGCCACTGCAAGCACGCCGGCTATCGCATTGAGTGGCTTTACGCGGCCAAGTGACGCAAATCGCGCGCTCGAGGCGGGCTTTGAAACACACGTACGCAAGCCAGTCCTGCTTGACCAGTTTATCGTCACGGCAAGCAGGATCAGCGATTAGGCTTCGCAAACAGCGCTACGGCCGGCCGCGACTTGCTGGACCACTCACGTGGCACAGTTGACGTACAGCCAGCGATCGAGACCTCACCTGCGCCGGCAAACAGGTCGGGAGGTGGGGAATACATTGCCATCGGTTACGTCTTGCCCAGCGGCCTTGCGCTTTATTAAAACACCCGCGTTTCTCGGTACGATAGAAGACGGACAAGTGGGAAGAATGACGCGACAGTAGTCATCTTTGGAGTCGTAAGTGCGACGAACGCCCGGCCCTGCCTTCTGATCTTCCCAATGAGCTACAGATGACCACACAGCCCGCGGTGCTTACTATCCTCCTGGTAGACGACAACCGCGACTTGCAGTCGGTCATGCGCCCCCTGCTCGAATCCTTCGGACACAGGGTCGCTTTTGCAGACGAGCCAATGAAGGCCATCGACGCCGCGCTTCGAAGCCAGCCCGACGTTTGCATCATTGATGTCGTGCTTCCCGGGATGGACGGATATGACCTGGCGGCCCGCCTGCGAAAGATTGCGCCACACGCCGGAATCGTTGCCATGAGCGCTAATCCGCGCGAACCCGATCGCGAATGCGAATGCGGCATTTACCTGGACCACTACCTGAACAAGCCATTCACGGTGGACGATTTGCTCGGCATCCTGGAAACGTTCTGCGGTAAGGACACTACTGCGATGAGGTGCGACTTGTGACCGAACATTATGTCTATTCGGACCGGGAGCAAATCGAGCGTGAGCGCTGCGCGTCGCCGGAGCCGCTCTCGAGCAAACAGCCGGATTCGGACGGTAAATCTGGCGCCCAAGCCTCGGACCGATGTGAGTGCCCTGGCCCGGGGTTGGATGCGCCGCAAGCAGAACGGCGCAAAGGCCATCCCATACTTTTGCTGCCCGGCGCTGTCGATCGGTCGGGGTCGACGGAGGAGGCCAGCTAACGACAAGCCTCCGCTTGGAACCGGCGCACTGCGCTGCTGGCCTTCACGGTGCTTTTCTGGGAAGCCGGCCGAAAATCTGGTTGAATTGCTTCTGGACGACGCTGTAGCACTCACAGGAGATTTCCTCGAGTGCCTGCCGCTTCAGGATGGCAATGTGTCCTCTGTTGTACCTGATCATGCCAGCCTGTTGAAAGGCGCCGGCCACCAGACTGACGCTTGGCCGGTGCGTGCCGAGCATGGCGGCAAGGAATTCCTGGGTCAGATCAAATTCGTCTCCGGGCACCCGGTCATGCGTCATCAATAGCCAGCGGGCAAAGCGCGCCTCGATGGTGTGAAGGCGATTGCAGGCCACCGACTGCGACACCAGACTCATATAGGCCTGAAGGAAACGCTGTGTCAGCCGCCGTAGCGGTGTGTCTCCGGTAATGCGTTGCCGGAAGCGTTCAACTGGCAAGCGAAGCGCCATACCGGGTACTTGGCAAACGGTGGTTTCAATAGCCGCGTCACTGCCTACCAAAACATCCAGGCCATAGAATCCTTCATTCCCTATGGTGCCCACTTCAACCGTTTGGCCGTCCAGCATCTGGGCCAGGACCGACAGAACGCAACTGCCTGGAAAGTAAATATGGGTAATGGGCCGGTTTCGTTCGGCGATCACTTGCTTGCCGGGCAGGTTAACCGGTTCCAGGTCCGACGCCAGATGCGCAAAATCCTCCGGCTCCAGCAATGAGAGCAAGTGGTTCCCGTAATGCGGGTGAGCGGAGTTCAAGCCTGACATAGCGCGATTCCAGGTGAGGGTGCGGCGCAAGCGCCGACCGAAATGACCCAGAATCGGATGAGCAATAGAGGGACGATTTCGGATTGATCAGCCAATCGCGATGCGCGCCTTTGCAAGGCCGTCGATTTGCCCGGCTTTGCCGACGGGGCTACAAGTAGTATGACGCTCCCGGAAACGGCGGGTAACGCCTTTCATCCGAATGACTGACGAGACTCAAACCGGATAGAAACGACAGCCGTGGAGCCGGCCGGATTTGTTGCCGCAGCATGCAATCCGCAGTCAACAAACCGCAGCCAGCGGCCGAAACGCTGGCCGCCACGGCATGTGCAAAGCGAGGGGAATATTCCTTATTTCGCTTCCTGCGCCTTCCGGTCTGCGCGCATCCTCTCGCGCCATCCGCCATCCACGCCTTGTCCCTGCTGCATCGGCTGGTGCAGGTTGCCCGACGTAGCGGGTGCCGGCCCGGCCTTCTCCATCTGCAGGCGATGATAGGCGCTGGCCGAGCTGTATTCAGAGATATCCGGCGTCCACCTGTGACCGAAAACAGAAAGGCTGCCCTTCCATCCCACCGGCACTTCTTCGCGCGGACGGAGGCTGGCGGCGATGACCGCGTCGACCGCTTTTTCCGGCGGATCCAGCCCAAGCATTTGCGGCTGGCCTCCACTGTAATTTGCCACATGGTCAAAGAACGGGGTGTCGGTCGCAAAGGGCATCACAGTCGACACCTTGATGGCTTGCATGCCGGCCAGGCGCAATTCTTCATTGAGCGCGCGTCCCAGGCTCAATACGCCCGCCTTGCTGGCGGAGTACGAAGCTTGATAAGCCAGCGGGACTTCGCTTTCCACTGACCCGACATTGACCAGCGTTCCATAGCCCTGTTGCTTGAAGCGCGCGATGGCGAAGTGGCTGCCATAGATGACGCCCTTCAGGTTGACGTCGATGAGCCGCGCATGGTCAACCAGCGGGATTTGCTCGAAAGGGCCAATCGCGCCAACGCCCGCATCATTGATCCAGACATCAATCTTGCCGAAGCGCGACACCGCCGCATCGGCCAGCCGGCGCATGTCTTCTGGCCTGGATACGTCCACGGTTTGCACAAGCGCCATTCCGCCTGCGCGCCTGACTTCACCCGCTACCTGCTCCAGCAAGCCAGTGCGCCGGGCAGCGAGTACGACGTTGGCCCGCATTGCACCCAGACGTTGTGCAACGCCGCGACCGATGCCGCTGGAGGCGCCGGTCACGACATAGGTCTTGCCGGCCGCTGCCTGCTCTTCTGCCGGGGAAAGCCGGGTGCTGGCGCAACCGGCAAACAGCAACGCTGCAAGTGCGAGCAAGGCGCCATGCAGCACCGACTGGGTGCGCGTTTTCATTTTCAATCACCTTGGCCAAAGGCGTGTGGACTGCTTCCTTCGGGGGCCGTTGCAGGCGCAGCGAAACAGGCCGCAAGGCGCTTGAGGTCACTCAAACGTCCCCGCCAGCAGTCTGGAACGGCACTACAAGCGCCTTTCTCTCAACCCCTCCTATGTCCGCAAAAACGGAGCGCATATGGCATTCAACCTTTACAGCGCGCAGGGAACGCCTCTTGACAAGCAGAGGTTCACCTGGCGCGATATGGTGGGCAAGCCCATCAGCAAACTCGACGATGACGCGTTCTCGCGGGTTCGCGTCATCCTGATGAACGGCGTAGAGCAAGAGTCGCAGCGCTTCCAGCACTTTTGCGGCCGCATGAATGGCGCGCTGCGCATTCCGCTGGCGCAAGTGCGGCGCATTGAACAGCACCAAGCCACGCTGGTGAACTGGCTGCTGGGCGCCGATCACTCTCCGCTGGAAACCACGATTGGCTATGAGCAGGCTGCAATTGAAATCACGGCAGCCGTCGCCCGGCGCGAGCCCCATGAATACCTGGCACAGGTGTATCGGTTCGGCATGCTGGAAGACTTCGACCATCTCTATCTTTACTCGGCACTGCTCGACAGGATGGAAGGCAAGGATGCCAACAACATCCTGCAAAGCTATACCGACATCTTGCCGGGCCGTCCGACGGCTATTGAACACCGCGCTCCCGCCGATGATGTGCGCGACCACTACGACAGGACGAACGCGCAGCCGCTGACGCGCATTCATGCGCTGACGATCGTCGCTGCAGAGTTTCAGGTCAACCAGTATTACCTCAACATTGGCCCGCTGTTTGCCGACCCGGTCGCGCGCCAACTGTATGCCGAGATTGCATCCATCGAGGAACAGCATGTGACGCAATATGAATCCATGCTCGATCCGGCCGAGACCTGGCTTGAGCAGTGGCTGCTGCATGAAGCGACCGAAGTCTACAACTACTACAGCTGCGTGCAAGCTGAAACCAGCCCCCGCCTGAAGGCTGTGTGGGAACGCTGCCTGGATTACGAGCTCGGCCATTTCCATGCCGTGTGCGAACTCTTCAAGCAAGTGGAAAAACGCGACCCGGTTGAAATCCTTCCTGGCGACTTGCCCGAACCCCTGGCGTTTGAAAGCAACCGCGATTTTGTGCGCCAGACCCTGAGGCAGGAAGTCGGCCTGTCGGCCCGCGGTACGCAGTTTGTGCCGCGTGAACAGGAGAGCGAAGCCACACGCGCCTATCGCGAACAGGTGAATGCGGATGGGTCGCCAAGTGAAATTGTTGCCGAGGGCTATGTGTGGGCGCCGGGCGGTGAACTGATGAAGCGCCAGGCAATACATGCCTGAGGCGCAACCAGACAAGGAGTGGTGATGAACGAGCAAGCAAAAACAGGAATGAACAGGACCGGTATTCAGGTATCGCCCCTGGATGCCAGCGACATGATGGACCTGGTGCCGCCCGGCGATGGCGGCGCGCCACCCAATCCCGGCATCTCCAGTACCCGCGCACAATACAACCGCGAGGCCGATCCACTGGGCTCGGTGCCGCCACCCGGCACCGCCCGGGGCATGCTCAAGACGGGCGTTGCGGCCGTGATGGGTGAGGAGCCGCAGCTGCTGATGGACAAGCTGGGTGAGCGCCTGGCCTTCGAACGCACCGGCACCCGCCTGTACGATGCGCTGATCGACAAGGTTGAAGCATTGCAGCAGCACGCGCCCCAAGTCAGCGTTGACCAGTTGCGCCATATTCGCGACGAGGAAGCGGCCCACTTCCAGATGGTGGCCCAGGCCATTGAAAGCTTGGGCGGCGATCCGACCGCACAGACACCGTGTGCTGACCTTGCGGGCGTGGAATCGGCGGGCCTGCTGAAAGTGGTGACGGATCCGCGCACCTCAGTCGTGCAATCGCTGCATGCAATCCTGGTCGGCGAACTGACGGACAATGCCGGCTGGGAAATGCTGATTGCGCTTGCCAGTGAGCAGGGCCACGATGCCATGGCAGACGATTTCGGCCACGCCTTGCAACATGAAAGGCAGCATCTGCAGCAGGTGCGAAGCTGGGTTGAAGCATCGATACTGCGCCAGCCCATGCAGATGCCGCCGGGCGCCGGCATGGAAGCAGGTCCGCTGCATTAACCAAGGGGCGGCACCACCGCGCGCTTTAACTCGGGGCGGCAGCTGTCACAGTTGGCGCTGCCGCGCCGATTCATCGGTCCACTTTGCCTTGTGCATCGATACCAGGCGCGCATTGTGTTCTCGCGCCAGCGCCTGCGCTTCTTCGGTGAAGACTGCGCCAACAATAATCAAGCCGCCGGGCGCTGTGGCGGGCAGCCGGCGCAAAGCCTGCGCCAGCAAAGGGGAGGGCACCACGTCGCGCCGGTTGTGCGGGCACAGGATCAGCGTATAGACCGCCTTCGGATCGCTGCCTTTCGCGACTTCATCCCGGTATGGTGGCGGCACGCTGTCGCGCAAGCGCTCACCGGCGACGCTTTGACGTATTACCGCTTTCATGGCCTGGTATCTGGACCTGGTGCTGCCGCCGGTCTGTCCTGTTGCCGCCGCACTGGCGCCGGTTGCCGGCGGCACCCAGGCCGCCCTATCCTGCAGAGGGCAAGCCAGACCCGGCACTGCCTCCTGGCGTATTACCGCTGGCACTGGCGCTGGATGGAATATCAGGCTGCGCGGGATAAGACACACTCTCCAGCGTTTCCTCCACGTCCACCTTTTGCTGCGCATCTTTGGCAGCGCGGGCGGCAAGGTCGCCAAGTGCGATGATGCCGAGCAAGCGATGCTGGTCATCATGCGAGACCACGGGAATCCGGCGTATCTGGCTGTCGGCCATCGTGATCATCACTTCGTCCAGCGCTTCATCCTCGTAGCAGGAGCGCACATTGCTGCTCATGACATCCTCGACACGGGTGCTGTCTGGTCCCAGTCCGGCGGCTGTGGCGCGAACGGTGATGTCACGATCCGTCACCATGCCCACCAGCCGGTCGGATTCGCATACCGGCAAGGCGCCGACGTTGAGCTCATCCATCATTTGCGCCGCCCGCCGCACAGTCTCGTGCGGCGTGATGCAGCGAACATCCCGGGTCATTACCTCTGAAACTTTTTGCATGGCCTTCTCCTGGCTGAAAATTTTCCCCTCCGGGCCCGTCACGGGCGCCCCGGATTGAATCTGAGCGCGGCGCTGGCTTCAAGTTTTAAGCGGCGCGAAGCCGGCTTTGCGTTGGCTTAAGCAATGCGTGTTCGGGCTTTCAGGGCCCTGAAAAGTTCGTCGAAGCTACGGTATCCCCTCCCTTTCAAGGGGAGGGTTAGGGTGGGGATGGGGTCAACGCACTTTTGCAGATTCGCTTGCGGGCCGGTTCAATCCTGCCCTGGGCTACCAACCATCGTCGCCTTTTGGTAGTGAACATAAAGTGACCAATAGTCGAGGGGTCGCAGGCAAAGCGCTCTCCTTTTTAGCGCCAACTCTCACAAGTGGCAGGTTACAATGTTGACGCATCGCAAGAAACGTTTATCTTTTGCTTGCTTCACAACAGAACCTGCTGATCGGTCGTGCTCATAGCGCCCACCGTCAGTCTTTTTACCGCAGCTAATGAACCGATCAAGCATAAAGGCAGGCGCGAACACGTCGCGAATTTCAACAGGCATAAAGGGGTGTGATGAGATTTTCGCTGGTGGACTGATCCCTGGACGAAGCTACCTGATCAGCGGGGCGGCCGGCGCCGGTAAGACAATATTTTCCCTCCAGTGGCTGCGCGCTGGCGTGCCCGAAGGCCAGAAGGCGATCTACATAACGCTGTCTGAGCCGGCTGCGCAGCTGGAACGCAATATCGAGGGATTCGGCTGGAGCATGCACGGTATAACGCTGGTGGACTTGTCGCCTGCCCCAGAACCCTCGCCTGCGCCGGCTCCCGAGTACCATGTTTTTCCACCCAGCGAGGTTGAACGAACACCGGCCTGGGAAGCCATCTACCGCGCCATCGACGAGCATCGTCCAGACCGCGTGGTGCTTGATGCGCTGACGCAGCTACGTTATCTCGCCACAGACGAGTACCAGTTCCGCAAAAATGTTTTGAACCTGGTGAATTACCTCAACGGCCAGGGCATCACTTCTTTCCTGGCTTTCGAGCCGCACGAACTGGAACATGATGTATCCGCAGCGTTGGCAGTCGATGGCGTCATTCGTTTGCGCTCAGGCGTATCGGCGCAATTGGCAATTGGTATCCGCAGCCTGCAAATAGAAAAATTTCGCGGCTCTGACTTCATGTCCGGATTCCATCCGCTGCGGATCAGGTCGGACGGCATATCGGTTTTCGCGCATCGGGTTGAGCACACGAGCACCTCTGCGCCGGGTAATTACATGGTTTCGTCCGGCATTGCGCGACTGGACGAGCTGCTGGGCGGCGGGCTCGAGTCTGGAACAACGACGCTGTTGACCGGCCCCACCGGGACTGGGAAAAGCACGTTGGGAACGCAGTATCTCGCCACCCATGCGCGGGAATGCGGTCCGGCTATCCTGTTCACCTTTGAAGAACCCGAGTCCTTCATCACCCGACGAAGCCGTGGCATCGGCGCGCCCATTGACGACGTCCTGGCCAGCGGTGCCCTCAAGATCGTCCGGATAAACCCGCTGGAGCAGTATCCGGATGAGTTCCTGGCGAATGTGCGCGAGGCGGTCGAGGTTGGCGGGAATCGTATGGTGATGATCGATAGTTTGCGCGGCTACCAGTTTGCAATGGAAGAGTTTGGAAAGACCCAGGCGCATATTCATAACCTGGTGACTTATCTGCAGCGGCTGGAAGTGACGACCCTGCTTGTCAACGAAGTCGAGCACATTACCAGCACGAGCCTGAAAGCCACCGACCTGGGCGTCAGCCACCTGGCAGATAACATCATCTTGCTGCGCTATGCCGAACACGCGGGCCGCGTGACCAAAATCATCGGCTGCCTGAAAAAGCGGATCGGTAACTTCCAGCCTGAGCTTCGCAACATTGAGGTCGGGACAAACGGTATTCACATCAGCGAGAAGCTGCAACACCTTCGAGGCATTCTGACTGGGACGCCAGTGTCGACCCGAGAAGGCGAATGACTGTAAGCGGCCTCGTCACGATCAGCCTGCTGGTTGGCGACAGGGCCGACCGGAACCTGCTTGCCGAATTCCTGGCGCACAAAGGTTACCGGGTTGAGACCGTCGATACGGCGGAGTTATTGGAAGGCAGGTTCGCGGGCTTTCTCGTGATCGTTGACGAGGCGAAGGCGCGACAAGTTGGTCCGACGCTGTTCGAAGCAAGAAACAAGACCATTCCGGTTTATACGCCGCTGCTTTTGTTGATGGGCCCGAAAAGCGCGGCAGCACCCTGGCTTCAGAATGGATTCGACGATGTGCTTCGCATGCCGATGGGCAAGGAAGAACTGCTGGTTCGCCTGCAGGCATTCCTGCGATTGCGCGATTTTGGCGAAGCGGCACGAAGGGCTTCCGAGCATTTCATGGCTTCCACGCTGGACGCCTTGCCGCAGCATGTATGTGTGTTGAACCTGCGCGGCGATATCCTGCTCGTCAACCGGGCGTGGCGCAATTTTGCTTCTGAAAATGGATTGTCGAAGTCCAATTGGAAGGGCGTAAATTATTTTGCCGCCTGTGAGGCATCTGCGGCGCGCGGTTCGGGCGATGCTTACGCCTTCCTGGAAGGCGCACGCGAGGTGGCAACGCGGGCCCGCCACAGTTTTTCATTCGAATACACCTGTGACTCCCCCAGGGAAAAGCGCTGGTTCCTTGCCAAGGTGACCCGCTTTGCCCACACCGGCACCGACATCCTCGTCGTTTCCCACGAAAACATTTCGGTCACGAGGTTGGCGGAGAACCACCTGGCGCAGCTGGCGCATTACGATACCCTGACTGGCCTGCCCAACCGCGCCTACTTCTACGACAGCCTGAGCCGCGCCCTGATGCAGGCCAAACGCAGCAAATGGCTATTGGCTGTGCTGTTCATTGACCTGGATCGTTTCAAAATGGTCAATGACACGATGGGCCATCGCGCAGGAGATGAAGTATTGCGCGAAGTTGCCGAACGCATTTCCGGTTGTCTGAGGGCGAGCGATGTCGCAGGCCGGCTGGGTGGCGACGAATTCTGCGTCTATCTGCCGGCACTGAGCAAGGAGCAGGATGCCGGGCTGGTGGCCGGGAAGATCGTGAAGAGCCTTTCCGAGCCCATTCTCTTGCAGGAAGGTGAAGCATTTGTCTCCGCAAGCATCGGCGTCACCTTGTATCCGCATGATGCGACCGATGTCGATTCCCTGCTCAACGCTGCCGATACGGCCATGTACTGGGCCAAGGACCTCGGCCGGGGCAACTTCCAGTATTTCACTGCGCGCATGAACCATGCGGCCCTTGAGCGCGCAGCAATCGAATCGGGCCTTCGCAAGGCATTGGAACGACACGAGCTGTTCCTGGTTTATCAACCACAGGTGACTATACGGACCGGTACCGTCAGCGGCTGTGAAGCGCTGCTGCGCTGGAACCATCCAGAGCGCGGATTGGTACTGCCTGACAGCTTCATACCGATCGCCGAGGATACCGGCTTGATTGTTGAAATCGGCGCCTGGGCCCTGCGCACTGCCTGTGCCCAGAACAAGGTTTGGCATGATGCGGGTTATGAGTCCCTGGTCGTGACCGTCAATCTCTCGGCCCGGCAGCTCAAGAATGACGAGCTTTTCAGTACCGTGTCGGCGGTGCTGCAAGAGACAGGCCTTGATGGCCGGTTCCTTGAGCTTGAAGTGACGGAGGGGATCTTCATGGAAGACGTGGATCGCCTGGTTGTGCTCATGCACCGGTTGAAACTGCTGGGAATTCGCCTCTCGATCGATGACTTCGGGACCGGCTATTCGAACCTGGGCTATCTCATGCGCTTTCCGCTGGATGCCATCAAGATCGACAAGTCCTTCATCAAGGACATCGGCGGCGACGGGAAACAAAGCCAGGGGCTGATCGCCAATACGATTCTCGCCCTGGGACACAACCTGGGCCTGAAAGTGATCGCCGAAGGCGTGGAGACCCAGGACCAGTTGGGTTACCTGCACCAGGCCGGGTGCGACGTCATACAGGGATACTGGTTCTGCCGCGCCGTTGATGCTGGAGCAGTCTGCCTCGTGGTGGATGCGCTTGAGGCGGCCCCGCCGCAGCTATAGGCCAAAAAACTGCGGGGCCCTCACACACGCCCACCGGCCGTAATAGCCGTAGTCGGGCATGGCCTGGCCCACCGCATAGTTCCATCGCCGCAGTCCCCGGTAATCAATCAATCCACACGTCCTGTGAGGCGCGTGTCGTCGGCTGCATGCCTTCGACTAAACGCCCTTTCTCCGCTGATTCAGTACGGTTATCGGCCATTGAGCTTCAGATGTAGCTGCTGATAAAACAGTTGACACCCCGCAAAAACCTGCCTATCGTCAAATCCAACATACATGCATGCACGTATACACGAATGTTAAATATATCGTTTGGTCCAGGAATAAGTGCGGAACGCGCTTGTTATGAATATCTTCGGCGAAAAATCCTGTCCGGTGAGCTGCCGCCTGGCATGCCCATCCACCAGCAGCAGGTCGCCGACGCCCTCGGGGTCAGCAGGATTCCAGTGCGGGACGCTCTGAAGCACCTGGTTGCGGAAGGCTTTCTCACGTCCAGTGGCAATCGCCACATCGTGACTGTCATCTCGCCGGAAGACATCCACGAAATTTTCTTGATGCGCAGCGCCCTGGAGGGCTTGTCCGCCCGGGTCGCCGCTACCCGCATGACGGATGAAGCGCTGGCCCAGCTGATGCGCCTTGGCCAGCGCATGGCGTCGCCGGACGTCACTTCAGACGAATGGGTGGCGTATCACGAGGAATTCCATAAGATCATCCAATCCTTCTGTGACATGCCGCGCCTGCAGCTGGAAATGCTGCGGCTGCGCACAGCAGCCGAGCACTATCTGCGGGTGTTCTTCGCCAAGTACCACGTAGGTGAGGTGCGGGGACATGAGCATTTGCTGTTGGCAGAAGTGCTGCAACGGCGCGATGGCGAACTGGCTGAACGCTCAATGCGCGCTCACATCGAGGCGGCGCTGAGCGAGATCGCGCGCGCAGTCGAAGTGGAAAAGAATGCCAGCACAGCAGAAGGAAAGGGCAGTGCGCCAAGTGCGCAGCGTCTTGTTATCCAGCCCGGCAGGCTGTTGCCGGCTACGTGAAGAAGGGCAGGACAAGTTGAACCGGTAATTCCACCAACCAGGAGATCGACAAAATGCGAAAGACGGTTTTGAAGTTTGCGGCAATGTTGGTGGTGGCCGGAGCTGCGCTCCCCGCCCTGGCACAGCAATCCCACAAGTTTGCTTTCGTCATGCCGCTCTCCGGTCCCTTCGCTGTAGTCGGGGCCAGTCAGCAGCAGGGCGCCATGCTGGCGGTGGAAGAAATCAATGCCAAGGGTGGCATCAAGGGACGCAAGATTGAGGTGACGGTTGAAGATTCCGGTCCCGCGCCGACCACCGCCGTGACTGCCTTGCGGCGCGTGATGGGGGGCAATCCGGTCGCTGTATTCGGCCCCTTCCTCGGTACCCAGGTACTGGCCATGTCGCCCGAGACGCAGAAAGCGAACGTGCCTTTCCTGGTCTTGCCGGGCACGCTGAAGGTGACGCAGCTGGGCAATCCCTGGCTGTTCCGCTTTCAAGTGACCGACATGGTGTCCCGCGCCGTCACGGTGAAGTACACGGTCGACAAGCTGCAAAAGAAAAAGATCGCGCTGCTGCATGTGAATGATGAATACGGTATCGGCGGGCGCGACGCCACGATCAACATCCTCAAGTCCGAGTACAACCTGGCCCCGGTTGCGGTCGAGACCTATGCCAGCACGGACCGCGACGTGTCGGCCCAGATTTCCAAGGTCAAGAGCAGTGGCGCCGACGTGCTGCATGTCCAGGGTAATTCTGGCGACATTGCTGCCGTCATCAAGCAGTTGCGCCAGCAAAAATTCGAACACCCCATCATCGCTTCTGTTGGCCTGACCACGCCGGCCACGATGGCGCTGTTGGACCAGGGCGAGACCGACGGTGTGTACGTGGAAAGCGCCGGCATGCCCACGGTCGATCCCAACCCGACCGTCAAAGAATGGGTGAAAGCTTACGAGGCGCGCTGGAAGCGTTCACCTGATGTCTTTGCAGTGCAAAACTATGAAGCCATCAAGATGGTCGCCCAGGTCATCGAGTCCAAGGGCGCAGACCGGGAAGCCATTCGCAAGGGATTGCGTGAAGTGCGCTATCCGGGGCTGCTCGGCGAGGTCGTGGCCGACCAGGAAGGCAATATGTACCACACGTCGCGCATCTACCGCTTTGAAGGCAAGACGCCCAAGTTGATGGAAGCGATTTCCGTCAAGCCCAAACTGTAAACCAGCCTCAAGCAGACGCCCGGGAGAGACATGAGTACCCAGCTGGTCCTGAATGGAATAGCCATGGGGTGCATCTATGCCCTTGTCGCTCTCGGCTTTGTGATCCTGTACAACGCGACTTCCATCATCAACTTTGCGCAGGGAGAAGTGGTGGCAGTAGGGGCCTACCTCAGCCTTTACATGCTCAGCACATTTGGCGCCTCCCTGCTGTCTTCCCTGGCGATCGCGCTGGCGGTCATGGTGGTGCTGGCCGGGCTGCTGTTCCTGGTGGCTTATTTCCCCTTGCGCCAGCGCTCAGTGCTGGTCGGCGTGGTGGGCACCATAGGCATCGGCATCGCGCTGAAGAACCTGCTGCACCTGCTGGCTGGGCCTATGCCGCACTCGCTTCCGGCCTTGTTTGGAAATGGGCAGGTCCAGGTCGGGAATATAACGATGCCGGTGCAGAGCCTGTCGATCATTGCTGCTGCCTCGATCATGTTCCTGCTGTTTTTCCTGTACACCAACTTCACCCGGGCCGGCATCCGCATGCGCGCTGCCGCCCAGGACAGGGAGATGGCTTTGATGGTCGGTATTCCGGTGAACCGAACCATGTGCATGACCTTCGTGATGAGCGCATTGATTGCCACCGTTGCTGGTTTCCTCGCGGCGCCTATTGTCTTTATTTCACCCGACATGGGCCTGCCCTTGATGCTGAAAGGCTTCATCGCGATCGTCATCGGCGGTTTCGGCAGCATTCCCGGCGCCATCCTCGGCGGCATGCTGGTGGGTGTGCTTGACACCGTGGTGGCAGCGCTCATATCCAGCGCTTACCGGGATGTATTCACCTTCTCTGCATTGATCCTGATGTTGGTGCTGCGACCAACTGGCATCTTCGGTGAGCGTATCGGGAGCCGTGTATGAAGGCCGACGGCAACGTCGCGCCGGCGCCCGGCCTCACCAGCGCTGTCAAGCCCGACCTCAAGCGCAATATTGTCGTCGCGCTGGTGCTTGCTGTGGCAGTGATGGCGCTGCAGGCCACAGGCACGCCCTACGTTCTTTACGTCGCCAACCTGGCGCTCATTTACGCCTTGCTGTCGGTGGGCTTGAACATTCTCATCGGCTACTGCGGGCAGGTATCCGTGGGCCATGCCGCCTTCTTCGGCATCGGTGCTTACACGTCCGCCATTCTTGCGGTGGACTTCCACTTTTCGTTCTGGACCGCCTTACCCCTGTCTATTGCTGTGTCTGCCATCGCCGGTGTCGTGCTCGGGCTGCCGGCCCTGCGTTTGCGCGGTCACTACCTCATCCTGGTCACCCTGGGTTTCGGCGAGA
>JAQGMC010000030.1 GCA_028292545.1 Paucimonas sp. | reverse complement strand
CCGCTCTCGACCATGTATGGCATCGGCAATGTCCAAGGCACCCGGCTGCCACTGGTCCAGATACCGACCACGGCTGGAACTGGCTCGGAAGTCACGCCCATCTCGATCGTGACTACGGGCGCTACGACGAAAATGGGCGTGGTGTCGCCCAAGCTGTATGCAGACCTGGCCATACTGGACGCCAGCCTTACGATCGGCCTTCCACCCAAGGTGTCGGCCGCAACTGGCATCGACGCCATGGTGCATGCGATCGAGGCTTATACCTCGCGCTCAAAGAAGAATCCCCTGTCCGACATGCTGGCGCGCAAAGCGCTAGAGTTGCTTTCAAGCAATATCCTGACCGTATGCAAGGATGGTAAAAATCTGGAAGCGCGCCAGGCCATGCTTCTGGGTGCCATGCTTGCGGGGCAGGCGTTTGCCAATTCGCCGGTAGCGGCAGTGCACGCCCTCGCCTATCCGATCGGCGGCATCTTTCACGTGCCGCACGGCTTGTCCAACGCGCTCGTGTTGCCCCATGTGCTGCGCTTCAATGCGCCCCATGCAGACCGGCTCTACGGCGAATTGGCCGCCATCGTCTGCCCCGGCGAGCCCGCCAGTTGCAAGTCTTTGATCGACCGGCTGGACCAGATTGCCGCAGAGACCGGTATTGAAACCCGCTTGCGTGAAGTCGGCATTTCGGAAGCCGACCTCGACCGGCTCGCCGACGATGCGATGCTGCAGACGCGCCTGCTGGTCAACAATCCCTGCGACATGACCCGCGCCGACGTGCGGGCGATCTACGCTGCGGCGCTGTAAGACTGGCAGCCAGCCCGGCGCGGCGGCATGCAGGCCCAGCTGGGCAGCCCACGGACCGGGCCTTGGAGGGTGATTGAAGCCGCCAAAATGAAGCGCCCAAAATAAAGCGCCCAAAATAAAGCGGGGCTCGCATTAGCGAGCCCCGCTTTTTACTTCTCAGAATCTACAACTGGCGATCCACGCCCGCCTGCTCAGCCCGCCGTCCGCTTTCGCTTGATCAGCGCACCGATCTCGCCAACGATGCCACGCCGGAAAGCCAGTACGCAAACCACGAAGATCAGGCCGATCACCATCGTCACCGATTCGCCGATGGCGTTGAACCAGCTAAAGCCAGTCATCTTCGCCAGCGCGTTGCCAACGTCGCCCAGCTTGTTTTCCAGTGCAATGACGACGATGGCGCCAACGACCGGGCCCACCAGCGTACCGAGGCCACCGACCAGGGTCATCAGCACCACCAGTCCGCTCATGGTCCAGTGCACGTCGGTCAAGGTTTCGAAACCCAGCACCAGCGTCTTGGTCGCGCCAGCCAGGCCAGACAGCGCAGCCGACAGTACGAAGGCCAGCAGCTTGTAGCGGTCGACGTCATAGCCCAGTGAAATTGCCCGCGGCTCGTTTTCCTTGATCGCCTTGAGCACTTGCCCGAACGGCGAGTGCACGGTACGAACAACCAGCGCAAACCCGGCCACGCAAACGAAAAGCACGAAGTAGTACAGCGTCAGGTCGTCTGCCAGGCTGATCGTGCCCAGCAATTTCCCGCGCGGCACACCCTGCAAGCCATCCTCGCCACCCGTGGCCTTGATTTCGAGGCACAGGAAGAACAGCATCTGCGCCAGCGCCAGCGTGATCATGGTGAAGTAAATGCCCTGCCGGCGTATCGCCAGCAAGCCCATGCCCAGGCCGATGACGGCGGCCACAGCAGTGCCAAGGATCAGCCCGAGCTCGGTCGGCACGCCCCACACCTTCAGCGAATGGCCGGCGATATAGCCGGCGCCGCCGAAGAAAGCCGCGTGGCCGAACGACAGCAAGCCGGTATAGCCGATGAGCAGGTTGAACGCGCAGGCAAACAGCGCGAAACACAACAGCTTCATCAAGAACACCGGATAGAAGAAAAATGGCAAAGCTGCCGCAGCCGCCAACGCAATGAGGTATCCCACGTTCCTGTTCATTACCCGCTCCGCCTATTTCTCTTTGCCAAACAAACCTGCAGGACGAACCAGCAGGACGATTGCCATGATGATGAACACGACGGTTGCCGACAGCTCCGGATAGAAGACGCGGGTAAAACCTTCGATTACCCCCAGCATCAGCCCAGTGACGATCGACCCCATGATCGAGCCCATGCCGCCGATCACGACCACGGCAAACACGGTGATGATCAGGTTGGAACCCATCAGGGGCGAAACCTGGATGACGGGCGCTGCCAGCACGCCGGCAAAGGCCGCCAGCGCCACGCCAAAGCCATAAGTCAGGGTGACCATCAGCGGCACATTGATGCCGAAAGCTTCGACCAGCTTAGGGTTCTCGGTACCGGCGCGCAGGTAGGCGCCGAGCTTGGTTTTTTCGATCACAAACCAGGTTGCCAGGCAAACCGTTATCGATGCGAACACGATCCAGCCGCGATAGTTGGGCAGGATCATGAAACCCAGGTTGGTTGCGCCTGCCAGTTGATCCGGCACTGAATACGGCTGGCCGGACACACCGTAGATTGAGCGGAAGACGCCTTCCAGGAGCAAGGTAATGCCGAAGGTCAGCAGCAAGCCGTAAAGATGGTCGAGCTTGTAAAGCCAGCGCAGCATGGTGCGTTCGATGATGATGCCAAACAGGCCGACCAGAAGCGGCGCCAGGATCAGCATCACCCAGTAGTTGAGGTTGAAATAGGTCAGCCCCATCCAGGCGAGGAAAGCCCCCACCATATACAGGGCGCCGTGGGAAAAGTTGATTACGTTGAGCAGGCCGAAAATCACAGCCAGGCCCAGCGACAGCATCGCGTAGAACGAGCCGTTCACCAGCCCCAGCAAAAGCTGGCTCATCATCGCCTGCATCGGAACGCCGAATATTTCCATGGCACGCTATATAAAAAATCGTCCGGCGAACCGGACGGATGGATCATGTAAAACGCGAAAGCAACAGCGGCGCACCCGCAGGTGCGCCACCCTTGCAGCAGCTTATTTCCAGGCCGCGCACTTGGTTTCGGCTTTGGTCGTGAAAGCCTGCTCGCCCGGAATGGTCTGCACGACTTTCAGGTAATCCCACGGATACTTCGAATCCTTGGGCGACTTCACCTGCATCAGGTACATGTCATGCACCATGCGGCCATCGGCGCGAACGTATCCGCCCTTGGTGTACATGTCATTGATCTTCATCGTCTTCATCTTGGCCATTACCTTGTCGGCATCGTCGGTACCGGCTTCCTTGACTGCCTTCAGGTAAAAGCTGACTGCCGAGTAGTCAGCAGCGTGCAGGCTGGACGGCTCTTTCTTCATTTTTTCGAAGAAGCGCTTGGACCATTTGCGGGTCTCGTCATTGGCATCCCAGTACCAGCTGTCAGTCAGGTACATGCCTTCGGTCAGTTTCAGCGACAGCGAGTGCACGTCGTTGATGAACATCAGCAGGCCGGCCAGCTTCATGGTCTTGGTGATGCCGAACTCGTTTGCTGCCTTGATGCTGTTGATGGTGTCGCCGCCAGCATTGGCCAGGCCCAGGATCTGTGCCTTCGACGATTGCGCTTGCAGCAGGAAGGACGAGAAATCCGAAGCCGACAGCGGATGGCGCACGGTGCCAACCACGGTGCCGCCATTGGCTTTCACGACGTTGCCAGTATCGGCTTCGAGCGAATGGCCGAATGCATAGTCTGCCGTCAGGAAGTACCAGGTCTTGCCACCCTGCTTGACGACGGCGCCGCCGGTGCCCTTGGCCAGCGCCACGGTGTCATAGGCATAGTGCACGGTGTATGGCGAGCACTCTTCATTGGTCAGGCGGGCCGAGGCGGCGCCGATCGAAATGAAAGGCTTTTTCTTTTCGGACGCGACTTTTGCCATCGCCAGGTTGGTGCCGGAGTTGGTGCCGCCAATGAGCATGTCCACGCCTTCACGGTCGAACCATTCGCGCGCCTTGCTGGCGGCGATGTCGGCCTTGTTCTGGTGGTCGGCGAAGACCAACTCGACCTTCTTGCCATTGACTGTGCCGCCAGCGTCGGCGATCGCCATGCGGATCGCTTCCACGCCGCCCTGGCCGTCGATATCGGCATACAGGCCCGACAGGTCAGTGATGATGCCAATCTTGATGACGTCGCCCGAAATCTGGGCCGATGCCGGCGCGCCAAAACCGAACAGGGCGGCGCTCGCCACTGCCAGCGTAATTGCTTTCAACTTCATTCTGATCTCCTTTGATAGTGGACCTTTACTGGCCCGTTCATACGCCCAGCAGTTCGTTCAGCACAGGCATTTTTTGTTGCAGCTCGGACGAGGCGAAGCTCTCGACGATCTGACCGTGTTCCATCACATAAAACTGGTCGGCCAAGGGTGCGGCAAAGCGGAAATTCTGTTCCACCATGACGATGGTGTAGCCCTTTTCCTTGAGCGAGCGGATCATGCGCGCCAGCGCCTGCACGATCACCGGGGCCAGGCCTTCGGAGATTTCATCCAGCAGCAGCAGGCGCGCGCCAGTACGCAAAATGCGGGCTACGGCCAGCATCTGTTGTTCGCCGCCAGAAAGGCGCGTGCCCTGGCTATTGCGACGCTCAGCCAGGTTGGGGAACATTTCATAGATTTCAGCGACTGACATGCCGGCGTCGTTCTTCGAAACCTGTGGCGGCAGCAGCAAGTTTTCTTCAGCCGACAGCGAAGAAAAGATCCCGCGCTCTTCCGGGCAGTAGCCAACGCCCAAGTGCGCAATGCGGTGCGTTGCCATGGCGATGGATTCAACGCCGTTGATCTTGATGCTGCCCTTGCGGCTGCCAGTCAGGCCCATGATGGCGCGCAGCGTGGTCGTACGGCCGGCGCCATTGCGACCCAGCAGGGTCACGACTTCACCCTGGTTGACCGACAAATTCACGTCATGAAGGATGTGCGACTCGCCATACCATGCATGAAGACCGGATATTTCGAGCGCTTTTGGCATCGTCTTCTCTTTGTTCGTGGCCGGCCCCTGTTGCTGGCGGACCGCTTCCATCAGTGCGCACCTTCCAGTTCGCCAGCGCTCGTGCCCATATAGGCTTCCATCACTTGCGGATTACCGGAAACCTCTTTGTATGAACCCTCAGCCAGCACGGCGCCCCGCTGCAACACGGTGATCTTGTCGCAAATGCCGGCCACCACGTTCATATTGTGCTCGACCATCAGGATGGTGCGTCCAGCCGATACCTTCTTGATCAACGCCGTCACCCGGTGCACGTCTTCATGTCCCATGCCCTGGGTTGGTTCGTCGAGCAGCATCAGCTCAGGCTCCATCGCCAGCGTGGTGGCGATTTCAAGCGCGCGCTTGCGGCCATAAGGCAAGTCGACCGTGATAGTGTCGGCAAACCCGGTCAAGTCCACCTCGGCGAGCAATTGCATTGCGCGATCGTTGAGCTGGTCCAGGGTGCGCTCGCTCTTCCAGAAATGAAACGACGTGCCCAAGGTGCGCTGCAGGCCAATACGCACGTTTTCCAGCACGCTCAGGTGGGGGAAAACCGCGGAAATCTGGAACGAGCGAATGATGCCCTGGCGCGCGATCTGGGCTGGCGCCGCAGACGTGATGTCGCGCTGGTTGAAGAGAATGACGCCGGTGGTCGGTACGAGGAATTTGGTCAGCAGGTTGAAGCAGGTTGTCTTGCCGGCGCCGTTGGGACCGATCAGCGCATGGATATGGCCACGCTCAACCTGGAGGTTGACGTCGTTTACCGCAGTAAAACCCTTGAACACTTT
The DNA here is from genome assembly GCA_028292545.1 of Paucimonas sp. Taxonomy (GTDB): domain Bacteria; phylum Pseudomonadota; class Gammaproteobacteria; order Burkholderiales; family Burkholderiaceae_D; genus Lacisediminimonas. The sequence continues at coordinate 14,043 of JAQGMC010000030.1, read as the reverse complement.
GGTCAGCTTGCGTGTCTCAAGAATGACGTCTGCCATCTTGTCTCCTAATGCTTATTTTTTTGCAAGTTGGCCGAATCGTACACGTATCAAAATCGACGGCCAATACGGTATAACTACCGTACGTCAACCTCTGTTTTGTGTCAATTCATCAATTGTGCATCATACATGCGCAAGCCGGACCGTCAAACTAAAAGCACAAGGGGAAAACCTTCAGGCGCTGCGGCTTCTACGTATCAGCGCGGCGGTTTTTTCCGCAATCATCAAGGTCGGCGAATTGCAGTTACCCGAGGTAATAAAGGGCATGACTGAGGCATCGACCACGCGCAAGCCAGCCACCCCCTTCACCCGCAATTCACTGTCGACCACCGCCAGCGTATCGTCCGCCCGGCCCATCCTGCAAGTGCCCACCGGATGGAAAATCGTGGTGCTGATGTCGCCTGCCGCTTTAGCCAACTCTTGCTCGGACTGGAACTGCACACCCGGCTTGAATTCTTCCGGCTTGAATTTCTTCAGGGCGGGCGCCGCGGCGATGCGGCGCGTGAGCTTGAGCGAATCTGCCGCCACTTTGCGGTCTTCCTCGGTGCTCAGGTAATTCGGCGTGATTTTCGGTGCTGCAGCCGGGTCGGCGCTGGCGATGCGCACATGCCCGCGCGCGGTCGGGCGCAGGTTACAGACGCTGGCCGTAAATGCGGGGAAAGCGTGCAGGGGTTCGCCGAAGCGTTCCAGTGACAGTGGTTGTACGTGGTACTGGATGTTTGGCGTCGGCTGGGTGGGGTCGGACCGGGTGAAGGCGCCAAGCTGCGACGGCGCCATCGCCATCGGCCCGCTGCGGGTAGCGGCGTACTCCAGGCCGATGCGCAGCTTGCCATGCCAGCTATTGGCCAGCGTGTTGAGTGTTTTCACGCCCTGCACCTTGAAAGCCATCCGGATTTGCAAATGGTCCTGCAGGTTCTCGCCCACGCCTGGCGCATCCACCACCGGTTTGATGCCATGCCGGTCCAGCAGCGCAGCCGGGCCAATGCCGGACAACTGCAGGATTTGCGGCGAGCCAATGGCGCCGGCGCACAGCAGCGTTTCGCGGGCGGATTCTGCAAACCATTGCTGGCCATTGCCAGTGAATTCCACGCCGGTACAGCGCGGTCCTTGCGCCGTCGTTTCCATACGCAAGCGGTTCACGTGACAGCCGGTCATGATTTCCAGCTTGCCGCGGCGTTCGCCGGCGCGAAGAAAAGCTTTGGCTGTATTCCAGCGGATGCCCTTCTTCTGGTTCACTTCAAAATAGCCGCAGCCTTCATTGTCGCCACGGTTGAAATCCTCAACTGGCGCAATGCCGGTTTCAGCCGCGGCCTGGCGGAACGCATCGAGTATGTCCCAGCGCAGCCGCTGCCGCTCGACCCGCCATTCACCACCGGCGCCATGCCAGGCATCTTCGCCACCGTGGTAATCCTCGCTCTGGCGAAACACCGGCAGCACATTTTCCCAGCGCCAGCTCGCATCGCCCGTCACTTCTGCCCAGCGGTCATAGTCCGGCTGCTGGCCGCGCATGTAAATCATGCCGTTGATCGAGGAACAGCCGCCCAGCACTTTGCCGCGCGGGTAAATCAGGCTGCGCCCATTCAGGCCGGCATCCTGTTCAGTCCGGTACAGCCAGTCGGTGCGGGGATTGTCTATGCAATACAGGTAGCCGACCGGAATGTGAATCCATAGATAGTCGTCCTTGGCGCCCGCTTCAATCAACAGCACCGATACGCCGCTGTCCTGGGTCAGGCGGTTGGCCAGCACGCAACCTGCCGTGCCGGCGCCGATGATGATGTAGTCATACTTGCCGGCGTCTTGCATGGCCTGTCCTGTTACTTCGCAACCGGCATCGTGAATTCAGCGCCCTTGTCTATCGTCTCAGGCCAGCGCTGCATGATCGACTTGTAGCGGGTATAGAAACGCACGCCTTCCTCGCCATAGATATGCAGGTCGCCAAACAGTGAACGCTTCCAGCCACCGAAGGAATGCCAGGCCATCGGCACGGGAATCGGCACGTTGACACCGACCATGCCCACTTCGATGCGGCGCGAGAATTCGCGCGCCGTATGGCCATCGGACGTGAACAACGCCACACCGTTGCCAAATTCATGGCCATTCACCAGGTCGATTGCAGCGCCCAGGTCTGGCACGCGCACCACGCACAGCACGGGGCCAAAGATTTCTTCCTGGTAGATCTTCATCTCTGTGGTGACATGGTCGAACAGTGTGCCGCCCATGAAGAAGCCGCCTTCGAAGCCGGGCACTTTCAAGCCGCGACCATCGACGATCATCTTGGCGCCAGCCTGTTCGCCATCGGCAATATAAGCTTCAATTTTTGCCTTGTGGGCGGCGGTTACGACCGGGCCCATTTCAGCTTCGCGGTCCATGCCGTTGCGCACCTTCAGCGCCTTGACCTTGGGTATCAAGGCTTCCACCAGTTTGTCAGCAATATTGCCCACTGCGACCGCAACCGAGATTGCCATGCAGCGTTCGCCGGCCGAACCGTAAGCCGAACCGATCAACGCATCCACCGCTTGTTCCAAGTTCGCATCCGGCATCACAACCAGGTGGTTCTTGGCGCCGCCCAGGGCTTGCACGCGCATGGGGTAGGCGCCCTTGCGGCGGGTAGCTTCGGTATAAATGTATTCGGCAATCGGGGTCGAACCGACGAAGGAAACCGCCTTGACATCCGGATGCTGGATCAGCGTGTCGACTGCCAGCTTGTCGCCTTGCACGACGTTGAAAACGCCATCGGGCAAGCCGGCTTTCTTGAACAGTTCCGCCATCATGATCGACGGGCTTGGGTCGCGCTCTGAAGGCTTCAGCACGAAGGTATTGCCCGTGGCGATTGCCATCGGCGCCATCCACAAGGGCACCATGACCGGGAAGTTGAACGGCGTGATGCCCACGGTCACGCCCAGCGGCTGGCGTAATTGCCAGTTGTCGATGCCGCCGCCAATATTGTCGGTGAACTGCGTCTTCAGCAATTGCGGTATGCCGCAAGCAAATTCCACGATTTCCAGGCCACGCACGACCTCGCCCTTGGCGTCGGAGAAGACTTTGCCGTGTTCGCGCGTGATCGCGGCCGCCAGGCTGTCGTGATTTTGCTCGATCAATTCCTTGAACTTGCTGACGATGCGGGCACGCTTGAGCGGCGCCGTATCGGCCCATGCTGGCGCGGCTGCTTTTGCAGAAGCGACTGCCGCTTGCACTTCGTCGGCGCTCGCCAAAGCAACCTGGGCGCTGACTTCACCTGTAGCCGGGTTGAAGACATCTTGCTGGCGTCCGCTCTTGGAGGGAACGATTGCGCCGTGAATGAAATGCTCAATGCGGGCTGGAGGCGTGCTCATAAGCTTTCCTTTGGTCGATCTGGATATGGTCGCGAGATTGCGTGATAGCGTGTCAATAATCCAATGAGTTATGATCAAGTTTGATATAAGCCGATCTTATGACGATGCGCGCCTTTCAGGGGCCATCCTCGCTTTGAGCCGGCAAGGCGCGGCTTTGTTTTCGAGACTGCGACCGAATGGATCTCACCCAGCTGAAAGCTTTTGTCACTGTCGCCCAAGAAGGCAACCTGACCCGGGCGGCGGAAAAACTGCACCTGACCCAGCCTGCGGTCAGCTTGCAGATCAAATCCTTGCAACGCACGCTCGAGCTTAAACTTTTCAATCGCGTACCCAGCGGCATGGCCTTGTCCGCAGACGGCGCCCGCTTGTTGCCCCTGGCCGAACGAGTGCTGGGCAGTGTCGCCGATTTGCGGCAAGCGGCCTCCGCCCTGCACTCCACGGTTACCGGCACCCTCGCCATCGGCACCATACTTGATCCGGAATTTACAAGGCTCGGCGCTTTCCTGAAATTGCTGGTGGAGAGCTTCCCCCAGCTTTCGACTGAACTGCAGCACGGCATGTCGGGCTGGGTATTGCAGCAAATACGGGCCGGTCGCCTCGACATCGGCTACAGCCTGGGCATACCCGGGCGCGAATTCCATCATCAGGTATTGACCACATTCACCTATAGCGTCGTGGCACCGCGTGGCTGGCGATCGCGCGTGGCAGGGAAGGATTGGCGCGAGCTGGCCGACTTGCCCTGGGTATGGACGCCGCCTGAATCTGCCCACAACCGCATGCTCAGCAAAATTTTTGCTCAATACAAAGTGACGCCGCGCAAAGTCGCCCTGGTCGACCAGGAGCCTTCGATGCTGGACTTGGTGAAGTCCGGCGTCGGACTTGCCCTGGTACGGGAATCGACGGCGCTGAAAGAAGCGCACGTGCACGGTCTGGTGATTGCCGACCGCGTCAGCCTGGCTGCCGAACTGACCTTCATCTGCCTGGCGCGGCGCCGCGAAGAACCGGCGATTGCGGCCGTGTTCGGCTTGCTCGGGTCCATCTGGCGCAATTGACACGTTTTTGCCCGGCCGCCTGTGCACAAAGCTTGGGATAAAGCGGGACCAGCCTGTCAATAAGCCGGCACAAAGGCCAAGCGCCGAAATTTGTCCCCGAATCCACCATCATCAGTACCGTACTTCCCTGCCCGCTTTTGCAAACGCCAAGTCTTTGAAAGATCGCAGGTAAACTGGCTTATCCACAGAAGGGCGGGCGTTTACTACTACTACTATTTTTATATAAAACCTTTTAGTACAAGACAAACCCGCTTCTCTTGCCACTACCACGCATTCAAACCTGAACCCTTTCTCCATGCAAAACCAGGCCCGCCGGATAGGCATCATCAGCGCATTGCACGAAGAACAAGCCGGCTTGGTCGGGCAGATGGAAGGCGCGACGGTCAGCCGCCGTGGCATGCGCGACTACGTCAGCGGGCACCTGTGGGGCCAGCAGGCGGTTTGCGTGCTGTCCCGAATAGGGAAGGTAGCGGCGGCCGCAACGACCGCCACCTTGATCGAATCCTTCAAAGTCACGGAAATCTTGTTTACCGGCGTTGCGGGTGGTGCGGGCGACGGGGTGCGTATCGGCGATTTGGTCATAGCCGAGCAACTGGTCCAGCACGATATGGATAGCCGGCCGCTGTTTCCGCGCTTTGAAGTGCCGTTGACGAACCTTGACCGCTTCGCCAGCGACCGCCACTTGAGCGACCGACTGGCCCGGGCCTGCCAGGCTTTCATAGACCAGGACCTTCGTCATGCGCTGAGTGACGAAGACAGGTCACTGTTCCGGCTGGAGGCGCCCCGGCTTCATCGCGGCATGGTAGGGAGCGGCGACGAATTCATACATGGCAAAGAGCGGCTCGGACAGTTGCGCTGTTTGCTGCCTGATTTGCTGGCCGTAGAAATGGAAGGAGCTGCCGTGGCCCAGGTTTGCTTCGAATTCGGCATTCCTTTTGCCGTGGTGCGGACGATTTCAGATGAAGCGGATGCCAACTCCCCGGTCAACTTCGTCCACTTCATCGACAAGGTGGCGTCGCGCTATGCCTACCACCTGGTGCGACGTTTTTGCCTGGCGGGTGGATGAGACTGTTTTTCCGGTTTTAAGGCTTTTGGGTTAACAGGTTTAATGAGACAGAATAGTAGTAGCTAATAAGGCAGGCCACTTTCTGTGGACAAGTCGGTAAACGCTTGCCGAATCAAGGCACTGGGCAATTCATAAGCGGTCGCGAAAGCCTTGTATGCGAGCCGGCGGTTAACTGGATAAAAAAGCGCGCTTGCTCAAACCGCTCCTTATCCGCAAACGGTAGGCTGCTTGTCCACTGCTTTATCCACAGCGGACGATGGCTATTTTTTACCAGCCTCGGCTACCGCTTTCTTCGTTTTCGTGAGCCAGGCCTGGCAACCTGTATCTTCATCGGCCCCGCCGGCATTCACCAGGGGCAGCAAAGCTGTCACGACAGGCGCCAATACGCCGAGTGCGACGGCACCACCCGTTTTCGCGGCCAGTACCGCCTTGTCGACGGCAATTTCAGGTTTGCGGAAAGTACCCTTTACATAGAGCGGCGAGCGCAGGGACAACACGCGCAAGTTGCGACTTTCCGGAAGGATGACGAGGTCGAGTTGTTCCTTCGCCAGGTTGATTTGCCCATCCATCGTGATAATGGCGTCGCGCGTATCGACATTGAAATACCGCGTTTTCATCACGCCTTTCTCGACGGCGAAAGCGCTGGCCATGCAGTTGATCTCGATTTGCTTGTCGCCGAACAGTTTGGTCACCACCATACTGCCCACGTTCAGGCCGATGGCCTCCAGTACAAATTTGCTGATCGTGCCTTTGTCCATCAGGGCATGGATTTCACCGTTGGATGAAGCCAGCAAGCTCGATACCGAATCGCCGCGGCCGGCCAGCTGGATATTGCCGTTCAAGACGCCGACGCTGGCATGCATCGATTCCACCGCCGGGAACAGCTTCTTCAATTGCAGGCGCCGCACTTCCATTTTCAAGTCAGCCTTGATCGGTCCTTCGCGGCCGTCGAGCTTGATGTCGGAGACCAGGTTGCCGCCTGCGACGCCGAAATTGAGTGGCGCCAATTGCAGTACACCGTCTTTCATCACCAGGTGCGTGCGCAGGTTCTCAATCGGCAGGTCTTCATTGCGAACGATCTTGTGGCCGGTGAACTGGACGTCAGCATCCAGTGTTTTCCAGCGCTCGGTGCGAAAGGATTTTTCAGGCAAGACTTTGCCTGGGGCTGGCTTCTTTACTTCCTGCCCGCGCGCATTTTTCCCGTTGGGCGGCGAGCCGATAAGGGACCCTAGGTCTTCGAATCGCAGCAGCTTTGAAACAAGATTGCCTTCCAATTGCGGCCGCGGCTTGCGGCCGCGCCAGGTCAGGCTGCCCGACAAGTCACTGGCCCCGACTTTCCCGGTGAAGTTTTCATAGGTCCAGGTGCCCCCATCCTCATTCATCTGGCCTTTCAGGTGGCCGCGCGTCATATAGGGGGAGGTTTCGGGCAACAGGACAGTCGTGAGCGGATAAAGCTTTGCCATGCTCGAACCGGACAGGTCGAGCCGCACATCCACCGCGGCCTGGCTACGCGGTCGTGCTACGGTGCCATGCACAGCCAGGCGGCTGCTGCCCACCTTCAGGTCAGCCTCTATCGGATAGGGCGTGCTTGGTTCGCGCAAGGCAAGCAACTGCCCGGCGCGGCCTTTGCCCTGCAGGGTTTCGCCTTCAAGTTTGCCCTGCAAAGTCCAGCGTAATTGATAACCCTCTGCATCCGCTTGCGGCAGGCTGTCGAGCTTGGCCGTGATATCGGCGTGACGAATGGCATCGACGACGCGAACCTGGCCGCTGTCGAGCTGGACGCGCCCCAGGTCCAGTTTCCATTTCCCCGGTTTGTCTTCCTGCTTGAAAGTCCAGTTATTGCGGCCGTCAGCAGCGCGTTCCAGCACCAGGTCGGGCTGGGTCAGTATCACGGTAGGTATTGCAATCTGCCGTCCAAGCAGCGCCAGCGGGTTGATCGAAAATTCGACCTTGCCTACCTGGCCCATTTGCCGGCCGGTTCGCGCCCAGTCTGGATTGCCCATCGTGACTTGCTCGGCGCTGAAGTGCGGCCAAGGTATTTTTGCGCGCCACCCGGTCTCCTCCCCTTCCTGCCTGTGCCAGGCCAGCTTCAGGTCGCCATTGATAGCGAAGGGCCGGTCGGCGGCTTCGCTGACTTTCTGGTTCAGCCAAGGGCGTGCCCGGTTCCAGTCGAAGGTTGCCAGCAACAGCACCAGCGCAGCAACCATCAGCACCAGCACGACCAAGCTCACACCGGCGATTTTCTTGGCGCGGTTCATGAAGCAATAGAGTCTTTGAGAAAGAATGGAGTTCGCGTTGGCGGCAGCTGGTCCCGTTTTAATCATGGATGGACAAGATACTCGCGGCGATCATGCTTGGAGGTAATTCTGGTAATCTCTCGCATCCCTACCTGCGTAGCATCATGCTCGACAAAATCAGTAAAAGAATCCCGCACGAGCGTCAGAACGACGGCCGCCTCGTGATGGAGGAAGTCAAAACTACGGCCCCGCTGCCGATGCGATGACCCATGCGCTTGGAAACCGGCGTTTAGCCGTGGTCATCAGTGCGCTTGGATGCGCGCAAATCATTTCCTGGGGCAGCCTGTATTACTCGATCGCCGTGCTGGGCGAAAGCATGCGGCGCGAACTCGGGGTCTCTTCCTCCCTGTTATTCGGCGCCTTCACGTTCAGCTTGCTGGTATCTGGGCTGGCCGCACCATCGATCGGCCGCGCAATCGATGCACGCGGCGGCCGGCCCGTGCTGTGCGCCGGCTCGGTCATAGCCTGCATCGCGATGCTGGTAATGGCAGCGGCGCAAGGGCCGGTAAGCCTGCTGGTTGCGTCGCTACTGTCCGGTATCGCCATGTCTGCCTGCCTGTACGAGGCCGCTTTCATTACGCTGAACCAGATTGCGGGCGAGCGCTACCGGACGGCAGTTACTGCGCTGACGCTATTCGGCGGCTTGGCCAGCACCGCCTTCTGGCCTTTGTCGCAAACCCTGCTCGACCTGGCTGGTTGGCGCCAAGCCTTGCTGACCTACGCCGCGTTGCAACTGCTGGTCTGCCTGCCGCTGCACCTGCTCGTGCCGCGTGCTTTCCCGCGCGAGGGCGTGGTCGCGAAGTCCGCCGCGCCCGCTGCCCAGGCGCAGCAGGTGGCGCCAGCAAGCGGCAGTCGCTACAACTATCTTGTGCTGGCATTTGCCCTCAGCTCGTTCGTGCTGGCGGTATTGTCAGTCCACATCATTGGCTTGCTGAAGGATGCCGGCCTGTCGCCGGGCCAGGCCGTACTGGTTGCCACGATGATCGGCCCAATGCAGGTGCTGGTGCGGGTGCTGGAGTTCGTCTTTGCGCGCCATGTAGGCCCCGTTGGCGTGGGCGCCGTTTCCTTCGGCATCATGGTGCTGGCGATGCTCGCGCTGTATTTCGTCAACGGCTATTCAGCCTGGGCTTTCGTTGCGGCGGGCCTGTATGGCTTCAGCAACGGCATCATGACCATTATTCGCGGCACCGTGCCGGCCGTGCTTTTCGGACGCGAAGCCTATGGCGCCTTGCTCGGACGCCTGGCGCGACCATCCTTCATTTCACGCGCGATGGCGCCGTTTGCTTTCTCGGCTACCCTGGCAGCGGGCTTGACGCGCGATGGCGCGATCCTGTTGCTGGCAGCTTGCAGCGTGCTGGCCGGTTTCGCTTACCTGCGCGCTACCTTTTTCGCCGCGCCAGCCCGGCCCTGATCCAGCCCCGCGCTGGGTCGGCCGTCTTCGGCATCCGGGCCGCCAAATTCGATTTCAGCAGCCATTACACCGTTTTTCATTTCCATCATATTGCGCCGCAACCAGGCATGCGCCGGGTTGCGCGTATCCCGCTCATGCCAGAGCATGTCCACATGCACCGAGGGCAGCTCGAGTGGAATTTCGCGTGCAACGAGTTCGCGCGTCATGCCAGTGGCGGCAATCAGGTGGCGCGGCAGCACGGTCAGCAAGTCCGAGTTCGCCACCACGCGCCCGGCGGTGAAGAACTGGTTCACCGTCAACAATATTTTGCGCTCGCGCCCGATCTGCGCCAGCAAGTCATCGATGACGGCGAAGGCGCGACCCGAGAAACTCACCAGCAGGTGGTCCGCGGCGCAATAGGTATCGAGCGTCAATTCCTTATGCGCCAGTGGATGGTCGCGCCGCATCACGCACAGGTAATGGCCTGAATAAACCCGTTCATGGCGAATCGGGGTGTCCGGGCTGCTGGCAAGTTGCGACACGACGCCGGGAAAAAATCCGATCGCCAAGTCGATATCCCCATGCGTCAGCATCGGCCGTGGGTCGCGTGTGACAAGCGGCGTCATGCGGATCTGCATATGCGGCGCCTGTTCCTCAATTGCCCGGACCAGGCCGGGCAGGCCAAGCGCGGCAGTCGCATCTGCCATTGCCAGACGGAACGTCGCCTGTGCAGTGCGCAGGTCGAATTGCTCCGGTTCGACGATATCTTCCAGCGACGACAAGGCTTTCCTCACGGTCGGCCATAGCACCTCGGCATGCGGCGTGGGCTTTACACCGTGCGCCGTGCGGATCAGTAAGTCATCCCCCAAGGCGTCGCGCAAGCGCTTGAGCGCATTGGAGACAGCGGGTTGGGTCATGTCCAGTTTCTCTGCCGCCCGGGTCAAGTTTTGCTCGACCATGATGGCATCGAATACGCGCAAGAGATTCAGGTCAAGGGTCAGGAAACTCATGTTGCGGCCTTCCGAATGTTATTCATCGCAAACATAGCAGATATGGTTCCTTCTGATTGGACTTATATCTTGGCGGTACATATACTGCAACGCAACATAAGATAAATCAGGAGGTTTAAATGGGTTTTCTAGCTCTCGGTTTTCCGTTCGAAGCAGTCGTTCCAATGACGAATTCTCTGGTTGGCGCCGCCTCGACCGCCGCACGTCCGTTGATCGGCTTGGGTGTGTTTGCCTCATTATTGGTGGTTTTTAAGCCCCTGCTGCTTGGTTTGTTCCGTGCTTCGGTGGTTTTGCTCTCGCCTCGTAAGTCCTTGGCAGAGCGCCAAGCAGCCGCGAAGTCGGCGGATCGTGTGGCCGTCCATCGCTTGGCTCGTAGCCTGGAAAGGGAACATCCTTCACTGGCCGCCGAATTACGATCCTTATCCTCGCGTGACTAAGCCAGTGCGACGGGAAATTTCACCCGTCATTGGTTAGGAAAAGTGATTATTTACTAATAGTTATACTGGCTATTTTGGCAACGATTATAGTGACGTTGCGTCAGATGTTTCACGGATGTCTCCTCCTTCCCTTTCGGGTAAGGTTAGCCCCGCAGGTGCAAGCCTGCGGGGTCATTTTTTTGGCGTCCGGTTTTACTGCTCACGCTGAACCTGTTTAGCCTTGTTCAGGCTGAAGGTCCAAGCCACTGCGAACAATCCGATTCCGAACAGGGCTATCACGATGCCAGTCGGGACCAGCGAAATCATCCATGCCGCCGTTGCCACCCCCAGCGACTGTCCCAAAAAGAAGCAGGAGGCGAAGCTGCTGACTGCGGCACCGCGGCGCTCGGGCGCCATCTGCGTTGCGTTGATCTGCAAGGTATTGTGAAGCATGTAAAACCCCAGCCCGGTGGCAAAACATGCGGGCACTGCCCAATACCAGGATGGGGCCAACCCTATACCGAGCAAAGCCATCGCCGCCAGGCCACCTCCCCAGCGCACCAGGCCGATCTCCCCCAGCTTGCGCACCAGGGTCGCTGAACCCATCGCAAACAACAGCCCACCCAGGCCGAACAACATCACCATCATGCCGGCTGCGGTCAGCGACAGGCCGTGGCGCTGATGCAGGTGCGAGGCAATGAAGGCAAAGGCGCCATAGAGGAACAAACCTTCCAGCGCCACCGTCGCCAGCACCACACGCGCCCAGCGATCGGACAAGACTTCGCCAAACTCCTGCCTCATCCTTTCAATGGCGCGCCCCTGGCGCTGTGAAGTCAGGCGTGCGTGCGGCGGCAGCCGCCGGTTATACGTGAACAGCAAAAGGCTGACAGCGGCATACAGGCAGGCGATGCCAAAAAACGGCAATCGCCATCCAAAGTGGTCAGCCGCCATCCCTCCCAGCATCACGCCGCTGGACAATCCCAATATCTGCCCGATCAGGAAACGCGCAAGCACCGGTTGCCGGTCTTCGTAAGGAATGACATCGCCTATCCAGGCCATCGATAGCGGGATGACGGCGGCGGCCGTGGTGCCGGCCAAAAAACGCGCACCCAGTAACAGCGGGAAGTTGGGTGCAAGGGCGCACAGCAAAGTCGTGGCGACGCCAGCGGCACAGGCGATTGCAATCACGAGGTATTTGCCGAAGCGGTCGCCAAGCGGCCCGAACAGCAATTGCGCTAACCCATAGGCAATGGAAAACGCAGTGACGGTGTAAGCCGCCGTGCCGAGCGAAACCTGGAAATCCGATGCCAGCCGTGGCAGCAGCGAATCGGTCACGCGCAGGGAACTGCCACTGGCAAAGGCGGCAAGCGACAGGCAAAAGATGGCAGTGCGGACGGTGCGGACCGCGCCGGGATCGGCAGATGGAGTGAGGGGCGCGGAGCTCATGGACTTCCGTGAATCAATGAGCCGCTATTCTAGCGCCTGCAGCCGCCGGCCATGCGGCCGTGCAACATGGGAGGCGGTGCCGTGTTCACCCAGGAAGCAAGAGTCGCGCGGTCTCGGTCGCGACAAGCGGGCTGAGCGCCACGCCCATGCCGTTGCAGCCGAAACCGGCAACGACGTGCTCACCGCAACGCTTCACCAGCGGTTGCTTGTCCGCAGTAAATCCCATGACGCCGGCCCAGCGGCTTGCAATCCGGATCGGGCGACCTGGCAAGATGGTCTCTGCCAACATGCGCTCCAACGCCGCCTGTACCGGTTGGGTCAGCGCCAGCTCCGTGCTGGCCTCGGCCGCGAAATCGATGTTCCGGCCACCCCCGAGCAATACGCGGTCACCGATATTGCGGAAGTAGTAGTAGCCCTGCTCCAGGTGAAAACAACCGCGCCAAGGCAGTTCCAGCACGGGTTCGGTGACAATTATCTGGCCGCGACCGGGCACGATGTCGAGTTCAGGCAGCAAGGCGGGAATCAAAGCGTTGGTGCAGACCGCCACGGCCTGCGCCCGAAAGCGGATGCCGCCGGCGAGCAGGAGGTCGACACCGTGCCCGTCCTGCACAATGCGTTCTACTGCGGCGCCGTTGATGACATCGATATCGTTGCGCACGGCAAGCGAGCGCAAAGCTTGCATGGCCAGCCCGGAATGCAACTGGCCTTCGAAGGGATTGCGCACCAGCGCTGAAACATCCCGCCCAAAGCCGGCATGCGCCAGGCCACGCTGGTCGAGCGAAAAGACTGTTTCCTTGAATAGCGGCCGCAGCAGCGCATTGGCTTCCTCCAGGCGCGCCAGCGCAGGATATTCCGCCTGCCGGATCAGCTCATGCCCACCCAGGACCTGGTACTCCATTGCGGCGTCGCCGATTTGCTCACGCAACAGGCTGATTCCGCGCCATCGACGCTCGACCAGGTCCAGCGTCGCCTCCACGCCATGTGCATCGATGTCTGACAGGATCTCGGTCAGGCTGCCGAAACAGGCAAAGCCGGCATTGCGGCTGGAAGCGCCCGCGGGCAACACGCCGCGCTCGAGCACCACGATCCTCCCCCGCGCAAGCCGGGCGCGCAACGCGAGCGCTGTCTGCAGCCCGACCAGGCCGGCGCCGACCACCACGCAATGCGCTTGCGCTATCGCGTCTTGTTCCCAGAAACTTGCTTGCATCATGCGTCAGCGTGGCGTTGGAGCGGGCGCCTTGGCGTTCTCAGGTGGCAGGTCGAGAAAAGTGGAGCAGGCTGCCGACAGGCGTTGCTCGGACAGCGGGCTGAGTATCCCGCCTTGCCTGGAGCGGGTCAGGATCATGCTGTGCGGCAGGAGATAATCGCCCGGCGGGTTTTCAGTGCGCTGCCAGCGCAATTCGGTGCCGGCAAGCGACAGGGTAACCGGAATGCGGATGGCGGGCGAGACGCGCTGGCTTTCCACCGTGCCGTTGATTGCATCGCCGCTGGCTTTGGCCATGATGGATGGCATGCCGCCCTCGTCCATCTGGCGCGCGCCGGCCGTGGCAAACAGGTGGGTGCCGCAGATCCGGTCTTGCTTCTGGTACAGGCGCAGCGTGAAACTGGCGCAGCGTGAAGCGTCGCCCACGCCCGGTTGCGGGCAAATCATGCCGCTCCAGGAGCCGTTCAAGTCTGCGCTGGCAAAGGCAGGGCCTGCGACCAGCAGCAGGTAAAACAAGGGCAGGAACACGCGCATGATGGCAGCCTCGGAACGGTCAAGCAGCGGTGAGCTTACATTCGACGACTTGCATTCAACGACTTACATTCGACAATCCTGTTCGAACAAGGGTCACAGCAGCGTGACGGCATGGGCGCGGATCACGATGTCTTGCTGGCGAAACTGGCTTTCCAGGCTGGCGCGCAAGGTATGCCACCATGCCGTATCGAGTTCCTGCACCATGACTTCAACGATGACAAGGTCGTCGACCATGGGCTTTGCATTCGATGCCTCCCCCT
>JAQGMC010000016.1 GCA_028292545.1 Paucimonas sp. | reverse complement strand
TTTTTCGATTAAAAGTTATAGCGAAGTTTTCGGTATGGAAAAGCTGGGGCACCAGCTCTTCCCGGGCACGCTCTAAGACTGCATCCGAATAACAAACGAACCGCCGATCAAACGGACGGTAATCAATAGGTTTAATTAGGCTGTGCCAGTCCATTTTCATCAGATCCGATCGGGCAGACGCAAGTGCCCAAGAGTCGGTATCCCCAGGCAGCTTGCCTTCCTTGCTCTTTCTTCCAGGATAGAACCGCTCCCGAACTTCAGCGTCAGACTTCGACCCGTCTGTGAAAAAGGCAAGCTTTTTCTCTAAAGCGTCTACGGTGAAGTCGATCGCCAAGTGATCGCGGGAAGTTGTCAGGCCAATCTGATTTTGTACAAAAAACTCACTCAGCGAGAAGCCTTGATCGTATTTATCAAGGGCCGCGTTATCTATTGGATAAAACATCTGATAGCGAGGGTGCGGCTGTAACTTAGTGGTTGCCAACTCCATGATAGATTTCGCAGTCCGAAGTCGATCATATTTCTCTTTTCGTGCCCCCCACAGTTCACCGTGCATCACCTCGGCGATGTTGTTGGCGCTTTCCCGTTTTTTCACTGCTATGATGATCGCTACGCCTTGTTGAATGTCGAAGACGTTCTTATCGGCTTTGCCGTCCGGAGATACTTCTTTTTTCTTTGAGTTGCCGTGCAAATCCAAGATCCAAATCTTGTCAAACGCTTCTTGAAGATGCCATCGCATCCCTCTGAAGGTCGGGTTATCGATATAGCCGTGGTTCGTAATGAATCCGAGGACTCCCTCACCGTTTTTTTCGATTAGATGGGAAGAGAGCCGGATGAATTTAACGTAGAGATCGTTGAGCCACTTAGGATTGCGCTCTTTAAGCTTCTTAACGCCCCCCGGTTCCTTTTTGTAATCGTCTAACAATCCACCGAGCCACCCATCTGCCTTGCCACTCTCGCCTAAGTAAGGTGGATTGCCAATGACGCACATGATCGGCATGTCGCGTTTTATTGTGTTTGCTTGTTTTACCTCGTTAGACAGCCATTGCGCGAACGGCAATGTCATATTCGCCGGCTCACCTTCCTCTAGGGAGTTGGTTAGATAGACCGACAGGCGAGGGGGGGTGTTCGAGGGTTGGTACCCCATTTCAGTAAGAACCATATCGAGTTTCGTGTGGCACATCGCGTATGACGCCATAAGAAGCTCGAAGCCATGGAGACGTGGAATAAGCTCATTTTCAATATATTGGGACCACATTCCCGGGGCGATTCCATTGACCCTCGGAGCTATCAGTTTTATTACTTCCGCTAGGAAGGTGCCTGTGCCCGTCGCAGGGTCGAGGATCTGAACTCGGTGCACTTCCTTGGTAGTCGTGACCTTTTTTCCGTTCTTGCCGGTTTGACCAGTGTCCCATTCAATTTTTATCTTTGAGCTGTCTGCAAGTCCATCCTGCAAGCCAAATTCCGAGTGCAGCACCTGATCCACAGATCGTACGATAAAGTTGACAACCGGCTCGGGCGTATACCACACACCTTTAGATTTGCGCTTAGTGGGATTGTAGGCCGCAAGAAACGTTTCGTAGAAATGTAGGAAGGGATCATCCTGCCCAGTTAACTTGCCAAAGCCTTCCATTACTTTCGCGACGTCGGCAGCTTGGAAAAGTGTTGCGAGATCGTCTATTATCCAGGAGATCCTGCTGTCGAGGTTATAGCCTGCCAAGTACGTGAATAAGTTGCGTAGGAAAGGGTTCGATTTGGGAAGAAACGTCAGAGCCTCTTGCCGACTAAATGTATTGGAGTTCGCATTGTGCAATCGCGCTGCGAACATGCCGTAGGCGATGGTTTCCGCGTAAATGTCTGCAAAGTCCTGTGGTGTGATGTCATGGATTAGATGTTCTTTAAACGCGTTGTATTGCCCGGAAAGTTCCGTTTGCCGGGTCTCGTCGGCCTTGAGGGCGTTCTGCAGGACGTCCCTTATCAATTGCGCTTTACCGGCCATCTTCTCTGCCAAAACACGGGGACTGGTGATGGTCTGCGGCTTTTGGTCGACAAAGTCTCTCAGGAGAGTTTCGAGGGACTCGTATCTGTCAGGGCGCGGATGGATGCCAAGCAGATAATCGCCAATTGTCTCTGAGGCGACTAACTCACCATTTCGGTAGAAGTCCCAATCAAGGCAGTTGGTGTAGATCAGGTTCGGAAGTGCCTTACGATAGCGATCTTGCTGGCGCAGGTTCGTGTCTTTCATCCCTCGTAGACCGATGGGAATGTCCTTTGCCTCGACGTGGCCTATCGCCAAATCGCCACGCTGGATAATGAAGTCAGGGGCACCGCAGGCTACGCGCTTCGGTTCATTCAAGGCGTTGATTGTGGGTGATATGCCACTGAAGAGGGCTTCAATAGCAGAGCGGTAGGATGCCTCCGTTGCCATCCCCGTTTCACACGTGGCTTTTATCTTTTGAACAAACGATTCGATGTTTTTCACTATTCGTTCTCTTTGTGCTAAACGGCGTGTCTTCCTCTGGCCTTGGTGGTTCGCTGCTGCAAGGCTTCGTCGAGAAGTTTTACTGGCACGCTTAACTTCTCGATGTCTTCTTTGAAAAGCTGCCGGTAATTCAGTTTTAGGTTGTCGTAAGGCTCTGCGTCTGGGTCGGCATAGCGTTTTCCCGCCATTGCTTCTGAGAATTCCATGCTTATGCTGGCATCCACCAACATGCCTTTGAACGTATGACGCATCGAATGGAAATTGGAACGGGGGCTAAGAACAGTGCCGCGACATGTTGCAATGGTTCTCAATTCCTTCCCTCCGCAGCGACGATGTAATAAATCCATTTGATGATTTTCCAACCCTGAAGTCGGCCACCAGTGGTTCGCCTTCCTGCTCAAAGGGAGGGAAAAATCCGTTCCTAGTGCCTTGACGGGAACCGCCCGACCGCCTAGGGCGTCGCCCAGCTGTACCGGAGTCCGTCGAGATAAATAGTAAATTTTGCGGAGCCGGGCCTTGTTGGGAAGTAATGTGCCATGTGTTACACCTTTGTGCATCACCGGCAAGGGCGCGGCCAACAAAAAAGGCCAACTCCACTAGGGAAGTCGGCCTTTCTTGGGTATTCCTGGTGGTGATAGGTGGACTTGAACCACCGACCCCAGCATTATGAGTGCTGTGCTCTAACCAACTGAGCTATATCACCGGAGCCCGAAAGTATGAGGCTTGCCGGAAACGCTGTCAACCGCGCTCGTCAGCACTAGCCGTCGAATTGATCATCGTTTCGCGCTGGGCGGCCGTCGTCATGGTTCCAGCCGCTGCCACCAGGGCGGGGAGAGCGAACCAGTTGCTCACGAACGCCCCGATTGCCCCCACTTGCGCCAGCAGTATCGACATTGACAGGCTTGATTCCGAGCTGACAATCACCTTCATTTCCACAGCCAGTTGCTGCATCAAGGCCAACAAAAATGCATCAAGATCTGTGCCCGGCAACCTATTCCGCACCGATTCGGCCACGCTATGGAGCTTCGGGTGCATGCCCCTGTCCTGCAGCCGATTGAGTAGACGCGCCAGGTCAGCGGTAGTGTTAGTCAGGGCCAGGCGACCCAGCAACACTCCCATCTTCTTGTACCGCTTCCCGATTTTGAGCTTCCTTTCCGAGCCATCAGGCGTTTCGGACCAGCCAGGACTTGCGCAGAGCCATTCAAGTAACAAGCCATACTGGTTGCCGCCGGGCGCCCACTTGGGTAGCTCGCGGGCCAAGGCGTCCCAGTTCTTCAAGGTCTTCACCACGACCTCGATCGCGACGCCCGCAGCCAAGCCGGCGCGCAGGCATTGAGCCGGTGTGCATGGACTTATCTTCCCTGGCGTCCAGTTCGGATAGGGGGCCAGGTATTGCTGTACTAAAGCCGGGATTTTCCCGGGAACGGTCGCTGGCTTCGCGCAATAGTTCGCGAACAGGGTAGCGAGCGTTTCAGTGCTAAGCCAGCCCAGTCGTTTTCCAGACTCCAGGAAATCCTTGGCCGTCTGTTCTCCAGCACTGAAAATGAAGGCTGCAAGACTCTCCAGCAGAGGCGTGAGCTCTTCAGGTTTTCCCAGCGTCCAGGCTGGTACCGACACCGTCTTCTTGCCGTGAAAGTGCGCCATGTGATCCAGCAGCTGCAGCGCGGGCGCATATTTTGACCTGGGAATGGACTCCGCCTGGCTCTGCAGCAGGGCGGGATGTGATTTGCTGTCGCGCATCTTCGCGTAAAGCGTGCGGAACAGGTAGCTTTCGTCGAACCCCTTCACCGCTTCAAGCCTTGCGAAGATCGCTGCGGTCAGCGTTTTCGGTGCGCCGAAGTTCGCAGCCCGGTTCCAGCATTGGGTATAAAAGTCCAGCATCTCGGATGCGGGAATCGCGTCCAGGAAGGCCATCATCGCCACTTCCTGTTTGCCGTTGATCAGTGCAGACAACAAGTCGTCCCGCCTTGTTACATCCGGGTTTTTTCCCATCAGGTATTTGGTCAGGACACACACCGATTGCTGGTCCCCCGGTCGCCGCGTATGGCAAGCGTTACTCACTTGTGACCACACCATGTCCAGGCCGCCCGGCAAGCGTGCGAAGTCGACCGTATCCATGATCACGGACAAAGTGGCGCTGTCGCCGTCGTACATGCAGGCGGCCAGCGATTTCTGCAGCCTGTGCAGATAATTCGCCATTGCGGGCGTGGGCTTGGTGGCTGGGGTTGCTGTTGCTGTTGCTGGTTGGCCGCCTGTCGGCTGCGCGGATGTATCTGTGCCCGGCTGGTTCCGTTTCGACATGACGCCATCGCGCCTGGTGCGCTGCTGGCTATCGCTCGCTTCGGCAGTGGTATCCGGTTCGCGCGATTGCTCTTCCCGCTCCTTTTCCCTCGGCCGCGAGAAAATGGCGCTACGCGGCCGGGCTTTCGTTTTTGCGGCGTCCGGGCTGGGGCTGTCTTTGTCTTTCTTTTTTTTCGTTGTCGGGGTGGCGCTGGTCGCGGCTTTCGAGCTCGGCTCTTTCGGCTCCTTCCTGGCCGCCTTGCCAGAGGTTTTCACCTTCAGGTCGGGCGCCTGTCCAGGCTTGCCAGGCGACTTTGATTGGGGCAGCGAATCCAACTCCTCCCTTTTATCCCCGGTGCGCATGCGCAGCGACTGTGCATGTTTCTCATCGTTTTTTTCTTTTCGGTCGCCGGACGTGACTAACGGCGCCGACGCAGGTGAATCGCCAACCCGGGGAAATGCCATGTGCTGATCCTCAAAATGGAAGCGCCATCGCAACATGCGACGACAATCCCGCCTGAGTTACGCAACCCTTAAGCTGGTTCCAGCGCGATCAGCCTGCCTGGCTGGAGCCAGGCCCTGACAGCTTGCGCCTGATAATTTCCAGGACTAAACGTCCGATATCAGGACTAAGGCAATCCACGACCTGCCGGTCGGGCATGCTGCGCAGCCAGGTCAACTGGCGTTTCGCAAGCTGGCGCGTGGCGGCAATGGCTTTGTCGCGCAAGCCAGCCATGTCATGCAAGCCATCCAGGTATTCCCACCCCTGGCGATAGCCGACGCAGCGCATGGACGGCAAGCCCAGGTGCAAGTCGCCGCGCTGGCGCAGCTTGCGGACTTCCTCCACCAGGCCGCCATCTTCGGCCAGCATGCGCTCGAAGCGCGCGGCGATCCGCGCATGCAGCACGGCCCGGTCGGAGGGCTCCAGTGAAATTGGCAGCAAGTCGAAGGGGAGGGGAGAAGGCGCGGCCTGCGCCAGCAGCGACGACATTGGCTTGCCGCTCAGTTCGATGATTTCCAGCGCGCGCTGTATCCGCTGTGCGTCGTTGGGTTTCAAGCGTTGCGCGGTTTCCGGGTCCAGCTTTTCCAGCCGCGCATGCAGGGCCGGCACGCCCAGCGCAGCGGCTTGTGCATCCAGCCGCGCGCGCAGCGCCGGATCGGCGCTCGGCAAGTCATCTAGCCCGTCGCGCAAGGCTTTGAAATACAGCATCGTGCCGCCCACCAGCAGCGGCAGGCGGCCGCGCGCATGGATTTCGCCAACCAGGCGCAGCGCATCGTCGCGGAACTGGCGCACCGAATACGATTGCGACGGGTCGAGTATGTCGATCAAATGATGCGGCACCAGCGCCTGCTCCGCGGCCGTGGGCTTGGCCGTGCCAATGTCCATGCCGCGGTAGACCAGGGCCGAATCGACCGAAATGATTTCGCAGGGCAGCGCACTTGCCACTGCCAGCGCGGCCGCGGTTTTACCGGAGGCGGTCGGTCCCATGATGGCGACGGCAAGCGGGCGCGAAAGCGTGTCGGTATGCACCATCCTGCTTGTTTCGACGGCGCTGCCAGCATCGCGGGCATCGCCCGCATCGCCGGCATGGCGCGCATGGCCGGCATGGCCCGCATCGCCGACCTGGCCTAGGTCCGGGACGCCATTCATGCCGCTGTCCAAGCCGCCCATGCTGCTCACGCCGCTTGCGTTGCCGCCGGCACCAGCAGGCGCGCCGCCACGAAGATTGACAAGCCCAGCGCGCAAGCCACCAGTGCCAGCGGATACAGCGTGCCGTTCGCCGTTGCGCCCACCACCGTGCCAACGACGAAGGCCACGGCCATGCTGAGCGCGCCCATCAGCCCGGCTGCCGTGCCAGCCTGCTTCGGAAACGGGCTGACTGCGCCGTTCTGGCCGATCGGGAAATTCATGCCGTGCGCACCCATCGTGATGAACATCGCCACCACGACGATGGACCAATGTGCAAACCCGGCCAATACGGCTGCCAGGAACAGGCCGCCGCCCGCCAGCGAAAAGGCGCTGCCCACGCGCAGTGTGGCCAGTGTGCCGATGCGCGAGAGCATGCGCCGGCACAACAGGGTGCCGCCAAGGTAACCGGATACGCCGAATGCAAAGCAGTAGCCAAAGAATTCGGTGGGCACCTGCAACACGCGGATCAGTACCAGCGAGGCGCCGGAGATGAAGGCGAAGATGGCGCCATATGACAGCGAGGCCGGCAGCGCATAAGCCCAGAATTCGCGCGCGCCCAGCACCAGCCGGAAATTCGCCGACAGGCCCGCCAGGTTGGTTGCATCCGGATTCTTGTGCTGGTTCGTTTCCGGCAGGCGCAGCACCGTCAGCAGCAACAGGCAGGCGGAAAATATTGCATGCGCGGCGAAGGCGGCGCGCCAGCCGAATGCCACTTGCAGGTATGAACCCAGGATCGGGCCCAATAGCGGCGCCAGCGCCAGCCATGAACTGGCGCGCGCCAGCAGCTTGGCGCTGTGGGCGGGGTCGTAAGCGTCGCGCACCAGGGCGCGTGCAATCATCGCAGCCGAACAGCAGCCGACGGCTTGCAGGAAGCGCGCCACGATCAGCAATTCAATTGACGGGGCCAGCGCGCACAGCAGCGAAGCCAGCACATAAGTGCTCAGGCCAGCCAGCAGCACTGGCCGCCGGCCATAGCGGTCTGACACTGGACCGATGATCAATTGCGCGCCGCCAAAGCCAATGACGAACAGTGACAGCGTCAGTTGCACCACCGATGGCGAAGCCTGGAAGGTGCTGGCCAGGCTGGGTAGCGAAGCCAGGTAGAGGTCAGTCGACAGCGGTTGCATCATCAGACAGCAAATGATCAGCAACAGCAGCGGCGCGTGGGCAAACTGGGTGAGTGGCCTGGTATCGTTATTCATCAAGGCTAAAAGGTTTGGCGGCGCGCTATTGCCCGCGCAGGAACAGGCGGTCGAGGTCGGCCAGCCCCACCTGCACCCAGGTCGGGCGGCCGTGGTTGCACTGGTCGGCGCGCTCGGTGGCTTCCATCTGGCGCAGCAGCGCATTCATTTCGGGGACGGTCAGGGTACGGTTGGCGCGCACCGCGGTATGGCAAGCCAGGGTGCCAAGCAAGCTGTTGCGGCGTTCCTGCAGCACTTGCGAGGCGCCGAATTCGCGCACGTCGCGCAACACGTCGCGGGCCAGCGCCTGGGCATCGGCATTTTTCAGCAGCGCAGGAATGGCGCGCACGGCCAGGGTAGTGGGCGACAGTGCGCAAATGTCGAAGCCAAGCGTGGCCAGCACGCCTGCATTTTCTTCGACAGTGCCGATCTCGACCGGGTCGGCAAAGAAGGTAACCGGAATCAACAGCGGCTGCACCTGCACGCCATCGGCATCAAGCGACTGCTTGAATTGTTCGTACAAGATGCGTTCGTGGGCGGCATGCATGTCCACCAGCACCATGCCCTTTGCGTTTTGCGCCAGCACGTAGACGCCATGCAGCTGGGCCAGCGCATAGCCGAGGGGATGTTCGTCCGCGCCCGCATCCGGTTCCTGGTTGGCAGCGCCGCGCTGGAAGCTTGATGTATAGGGCTGGGCTGCTTCACGCGCTTGCAGCAGGCTCGCCATGCCGCTGCCTGCGTTGCGCTCCTGCCCGGCGCCAGCATCGCGAAACAGTGCACCGTATTGCTCGGTGCTCTGGGCCACGCCTGCCGCTTGCGCGCGCAGCGGCAGCGTGCCCTGTTCACGTATCCATGCAAGATTGGGCGCTGCCGGCGACAATTGCGGCGCGGGCGCCGTGCCATGCGCGGTGGCCGAGGTTTGCGCCAGCGCCTGGTGCACGGCATGGAACACAAACTGGTGCACCGCGCGGCTGTCGCGAAAACGCACTTCCGTTTTTGAAGGATGGACATTCACATCCACAAGCGCCGGGTCCAGGTCCAGGTGCAGCAGGTAGGCGGGGAAACGGTCGCCGTGCAGCACGTCCTGGTAGGCCGCACGCACGGCATGCGTAAGCAGCTTGTCGCGCACGAAACGGCCGTTCACATAAAAGTACTGGGTATCGGCACGGTTGCGGGCCGCGGTGGGCAAGCCGACATAGCCCGAGAGTGTCAGCGGGCCGGCGGCTTGTTGCAGTGGCAGGCGGGCGCTGGCGAATTCGTCGCCAATCACCTGGGCGCTGCGGCGCGCCAGTTCGCCGGCATTCCAGTGGTCGACCGCCTTGCCGTTATGCGTGAGCGAAAACGCCACGTCCGGCCGGGCCAGCGCTATCCGGCGCACCACTTCCAGGCAATGGCCGAATTCCGTTTGTTCTGTCTTCAGGAATTTACGCCGCGCGGGGGTGTTGAAATACAGGTCTTGCACATCGATGGTGGTGCCGGGCGCCGCCGAAGCCGGCACCGGCTCCTGGCCGGGCGTGATTTCCCAGGCATGGGCTTCATCGGCAGTGCGCGATGTGAGCGTCAGTTGCGCCACCGAGGCAATCGAAGCCAGCGCTTCGCCGCGAAAGCCCAGCGTCGTCACGTTTTCCAGGTCAGCCAGCGATGCAATCTTGGAGGTGGCGTGCCGCGCCAGGGCGAGAGGCATCTGCTGTGGCGCAATGCCGCGGCCGTTGTCTGTGATACAGATACGTTTGCAGCCGCCCAGTTCCAGCCGTATCGTGATTTGCGTGGCGCCGGCGTCAAGGGAATTTTCCAGTAACTCCTTGACCACGGCGCAGGGCCGTTCAATAACTTCGCCAGCCGCGATCTGCGAAATCAACTGGTCGGGAAGTTGCTGAATCGGGCGCGCGGCAAGCGCTGGCGGCGGGGTGGAAATCATCCCGGGATTATAGCCCTGCTGGTGTATAGTTTTGCCCGCACGGGTGACCGTTGCGCTGCATGCTTGCAAATCACGCCGTTGTCCTCACTGACGCCGCATTCCGGCGCAACTACGCCACTTACCAATGACTATCGTGCAATTCTTCGACATGATCCTGCATGTCGACAAATCCCTCGGACTACTGATCAATGAATACGGCACGATGGTCTATGTCGTTTTGTCTGGCATCGTGTTTGCCGAAACCGGGCTGGTGGTCTTTCCCTTCCTGCCCGGCGATTCGCTGCTTTTCATTGCCGGCGCATTTTGCGCCACGGGCTCGATGAATGCGGGCATATTGATTGCGCTGCTGGTGACGGCCGCGGTGGTGGGCAATACAGTCAACTACTGGATCGGCAGCGCCATCGGCCACAAGGTTTTCACCCACGACTACAAATGGCTGGACAAGGCGGCGCTGCAAAAGACGCATGCCTTTTATGAAAACCACGGCGGCAAGACCATCATCCTGTCGCGCTTCATACCGATCGTGCGCACCTTCGCACCCTTCGTGGCTGGCGTGTCTGAAATGCCGTTCGGCCGGTTCCAGTTCTATAACATCACCGGCGCCTTGATCTGGGTGGTGGGGCTGGTGATGGCGGGTTACTTCTTCGGCAATATCCCCATCGTGCGCGAACATTTGAATACGATCGTGCTGCTCGGCGTGGGCGCAGCGGTAATCCCGGTCGTGCTCGGCGCGCTGTGGAAATTCTGGCAGCGCATGCGCGGCAAGGGCAGCACCAGCTAAGCCGTGCTTACATCATCCGGCTCTTGGCCAGCGGCGGATTTTTCGCAAAATACTTGCGGATGCCGGTCACGACGGCATCGGCAAGCTTGTCCTGGTAAGCGCCATCGTTGAGCTTGGCTTCTTCTTCCGGATTCGAAATGAATGCCGTTTCGACCAGGATGCTCGGGATATCCGGCGCCTTCAGCACCGCAAACCCGGCTTGTTCGACTGCGCCTTTGTGCAAGCGGTTGATGTTGCCGATTTCGCTCAACACGGCGCGCCCGAGTTTCATGCTGTCGTTGATCTGGGCCGTGGTCGACAAGTCGAGCAGCACGCTGGCCAACTGGCGGTCGTGATGCTTGAGGTTGACGCCGCCAATCAGGTCGGCTGAATTTTCCTTGTTCGCCAGCCAGCGCGCCGCAGTCGAGGTCGCGCCTTTTTCCGACAACACGAATACCGAGGCGCCGCGCGCGGTCGGCTCGATGAAGGCGTCGGCATGGACTGACACGAACAGGTCAGCCTGCACGCGGCGTGCTTTTTGCACCCTGACATGCAGCGGAACAAAGAAATCGCCGTCACGCGTAAGCAGCACCCGAATATTGGGTTGTTCTTCCAGTTTTGCCTTGAGCCGGCGCGCAATCGCCAGCACCACATCTTTTTCTCGGCTGCCGGCGCGGCCAACCGCACCCGGGTCTTCGCCGCCGTGGCCCGGGTCCAGCGCAATCGTGATCATGCGCGTGGTCTGGCCAGCCGCCGGTGGCGCGGGCGGCTCGGCCTTCGCGATGGCAGGGTTGCTACCCTTTTCCACCAGGGGTGGCCGGGCTTCGGCTTGCGGCGCCGGCTCGGGCAGGGCCGGGGCTGGCGCCTGCGCCGTCTTGTTTGCGCTGCGCGCAATCAGTTGCGCGATCGGGTCTGGCGGATTGACGGGGTACAGGTCAAATATCAGCCGGTGCTGGTATGTGCCAACCGGCGCCAGCATGAACACTTGCGGCTTGACCTCTTCTTTCAAATCAAACACCAGCCGCACGACCTTGGGCCGGTTCTGGCCGACACGCACCTGGCGGATGTAGGGATCGTTAGCCTCGAT
The DNA here is from genome assembly GCA_028292545.1 of Paucimonas sp. Taxonomy (GTDB): domain Bacteria; phylum Pseudomonadota; class Gammaproteobacteria; order Burkholderiales; family Burkholderiaceae_D; genus Lacisediminimonas. The sequence goes on along the minus strand of JAQGMC010000016.1, from coordinate 16,830 downwards.
TTTCGCCACGAGGCTTTTCAGCGCCGGATTCAGGTCGATGCCTTCTATGTCGACCACCAGCCGCTCCGGATCCTTGACGATGAAATGCGTGGTCTTCAAGTCGCTGTCGTTTTCCAGCGTGACCCGGGTGTAGTCTTCGGCCGGCCAGACGCGCACGGCGACGATTTGCGCGGCGCGCGCTGGCGTCGATGCAAATACGGAAAGCAGCAGCGTGGCGCCGGCTTTCAGGACCGTGCGGCGCGGGCGGGAATCTGATGAAACGTGGGTTGGGTCGGCAGGGACGCGTGGGGAAACGCTTGTTGAAACGCCTGATGAAATGCTCAGGGGGACGGCGGGTAGCGAAGACGGTCGAGACATTGAATACCCAGGTCGGACAACGCGTGCAATTCTACCTCACGCCCTTGTCCGGACACTTGCAGTAAAACATGCATGTCGGGTGGCGGTAACACTTTGTCGCCCTTCTCGGGCCATTCGACCAGGCACACGGTCTGGTGGTTGAAGTAATCGCGAAAGCCGGCCTCAAGGAATTCCTCCGGGCTCGCCATCCGGTACAGGTCGAAGTGGATGGTTTCCACGGCCTGGCCGCCCAGGCGCACCTGGTAGGGTTCCGCCAACGTGTAAGTAGGGCTTTTGACATGCCCGGCATGGCCCGCCGCATGCAGCAGCGCGCGCACCAGCGCGGTTTTGCCCGCGCCCAGGTCGCCGTGCAGGTAGACCACCATGCCCGGGGCCAGGGCCGGGGCCAGTGCCGCGCCCAGTTCACGGGTGGCGGCTTCGTCGGGCAAGTAAAACTTCAATTGGCGCATTGCGTAAAATGGCTGGCTGCCTGGGGATTCATGTCGTGCCTGACGAAACTTTACCTGTCGTTCCTGCCTTGCCACATCCGCAACTGGATGCCGGCCGCGCTGCTGCGCTGGCGACGGCCATCAAGTCCTGGGCGCGCGAGCTTGGTTTTGCCGAATTGCGCATTACCGACGCCGACCTGTCGCAGCAGGAACCCGGCTTCAATGCCTGGCTGGCACAGGGTTTCCATGGCGAGATGGATTATATGGCAGCCCATGGCAGCAAGCGCACCCGTCCCGCCGAACTGGTGCCGGGCACGCTGCGCGTGCTGGCTGCGCGCATGGATTACCTGCCAGCTTCAGCCGACGCGGACTGGCGCGAACGCGAACAGGCGCGCCTGGCCACACCCGGTGCAGCCGTCGTATCGGTCTATGCCCGCGGCCGCGATTACCACAAGGTGATGCGGCAGCGGCTGCAGCAACTGGCGCAACGCATTGAACAGGAAGCCGGTTCGATGGCTTACCGGGTGTTTACCGATTCCGCGCCGGTGCTGGAAGTGGCGCTGGCGGAAAAATCTGGCCTGGGCTGGCGCGGCAAACACACGCTGCTGCTCAATCGCGAAGCGGGTTCCATGTTTTTCCTTGGCGAGATTTATACCAACTTGCCGCTGCCGGTGGATGCACCCACCAGCAACCACTGCGGCAGTTGCAGCGCCTGCATTGCAGCCTGCCCGACGCAGGCGATACTGGGACCTTACCGGCTCGATGCGCGGCGCTGCATTTCCTACCTGACCATCGAACTGAAGGGCAGCATTCCGCTCGACTTGCGCCCGCTGGTGGGCAACCGTGTGCTGGGTTGCGACGATTGCCAGCTGGTGTGCCCGTGGAATAAATATGCGTCGCGCGCAGTGTTGCCTGATTTCGATGTGCGTAATGGCCTGGACCAGGCGACGCTGGTCGAGTTGTTTGGTTGGAGCGAGCAGGAATTCAATCAAAGGCTGGAAGGCAGCGCGATTCGCCGTATCGGGCATGAGAGATGGTTGCGCAATATTGCGGTCGGCCTGGGCAATGCGGCCGCGGCGGGATTGCGTGCTGCGCCGGAGGTGGTGAGTGCTTTAATGGCGCGGCGTGGGGATACGTCTGCGCTGGTGCGCGAGCATGTGGAATGGGCGTTGGCGCAGCATGGGGTGGGAGCGTGAGGGGTGGCTTGGAAATGGGTTTGTAACCAGGTGCGTTGACCCCATCCCCACCCCCGCCCTCCCCTTGAAAGGGAGGGAGCTTTATCGCTACTGCACAGGCAAGCGAAGCTTCGGTATCCCCTCCCTTTCAAGGGGAGGGTTAGGGTGGGGATGGGGTTGGCACCCAACGGTAAAAGCCCGGCGCTACCGCACCGCCATCAACCACAAAGGCAAGGTCAACGCCGAAACCAGTGTCCCGGCCGAAATCAGGAAAGCCACATAAGGCCCGTTGCCACCCAGGCGCGAGGCCAGCACATAACAACTCGTGGCAGTCGGCAAGGCGCAGAACAAAACCACGATCTGCAGCTGCAAGCCAGCCAGCCCGGCCCATCGTCCCAGCAATAGCGCGATCGCCGGATACACGGCCAGCTTCACCAGCACGAAGTAAGCCGCCATGCCGCGTGCTTCGCGCACGCCGGTCAAGCGCAGTCCCGCGCCCACCAGCAGCAAGCCCAGCGCAATCGAGGCATTGCCGATGCGCCCGAGCGTGGTGGCCACCACTTCGGGCAGGTGCAAGCCGGCGAGATTGAACAGCACGCCGCTGGCGGTAGCGATCAGCAAGGGATTGCGCGACAACTCCTTCAGCAAGCCGCCGCCCTTGTGGACCAGCGCATGCACTGCCGCGATATTGCAGATCGGGATAGCAAAGCCCATCACCAGCGCCATCAGCGACGTCCCCTGGTCGCCACCCAGGCGAAAAGCCAGGGCCAGCGCGATATAGCTGTTGAAGCGGAAACCCGTCTGCACGCCCGATTCAAACATCATCGGCCCGGGCTTGAACAAGGGCTTGGCCAGCCAGCTGATGGCGATGGCGCAAGCCAGGGCAGACAAAGCGACCTGCAACATCCTGCCCGCGCTGGCGAAATCCAGCGGCGTGCGTGCAGTGGAATAAAACAGCAGGGCGGGAAACAGGATGAAGTACACCAGCTTTTCCAGCCCGGCCCAGAAGGCGTCGCCCCAGTTGGTAAAACGCAGTAGCAGGACGCCGAGGAAGATCAGCAGGAAATCAGGAACCAGGATAGCGGCGATGGACATGCGTGCAGCCAGATCGGGGAAGGCGACATGTTACCCGAATGGAAGCCGCCTGCCCGCAGCCAGCCGCGTGGCAGCCGCGCTGCTATTTCAGCAGCCGCGCCAGTTCAACCGCAGTCTTCACATTCATCTTGTCGAAAATATGGGCGCGGTGGACTTCGACCGTGCGCATGCTGATGCCCAGTTTGTCGGCGATGACCTTGTTCATATTCCCTTCCAGGATCAGGTCAAGCACTTCGCGTTCGCGTGCAGACAATCCCGCCAGCCGGCCCTGCACCTCGGCCGATACGCTGCCGGCGCGTGAAGCCGCAAGCGCTTCCTGCACCCGGTCCATCAGCGTGTTGTCATTGAAAGGCTTTTCGAAAAAGTCGAAAGCGCCACGCTTGAGGCTGTCCACTGCCAGCGGCACATCGCCGTGACCCGTCAAAAAAATGACCGGCATTCGGCCAGAAAATCCACGGGCGACTAATGCATCAAAAAGCGCGACGCCCGACATATTCGGCATCCGGATATCCAGCAGCAGGCAATCGCCAGCGCTATCGAAGTGCACGGGTGGTTCCAGCGCTTGCAGGAATTCTTCCGCGCTTGCATAAACCGTTGCCTGGATGCCGCGGGTGCGGGCCAGCCAGCTCAGGGCATCACGAATGACTTCTTCATCGTCGACGATGTGCAGCATAAGTGTCCTGCGGTTGGAATGATCTGAAGCGGCCCGGTGCGTGATGGAACCGCGGTCTGCATAAAGCCACTGATGGCCTGGTTGTTCGACTGAACAATCGCAGTTTAACCGTCCTGCTGCAAATCTTCCTCAGGCAATTCAAGAAAGCGAAAACCAATGATTCCCCCAAAACCAGGTCCGGCTGCTTCCGAGACCTCGAAGAGCTCCACGCCTGCACCGGCTGCTACGCCGGTCCCCGAGACCAGCATTCCGGCCGGCCCGCCGAGCGTCACTTCGGACGCGAAGGCAAGCGACCGGGCCAAAGTGATGACAGCAATGATTGCCCCCCCGGTGAATCAGCTTGCTTCCAAGGCCTCGAACAACGACACGCCAGCGCCGGCTGCTACGCCGGTTGTTGGTACCAGCATTCCCACCTATCCGCCGCGTGTCACTTCGGGCGCAAAGGCAGCCCACCGGGCCAGAGTGATGACAGACATGTGGGGTGAACTGGATCGCGCAGCCAAGCCAAAACAGCCTCCTGTCACGCAAACCAGCGAGGTCCGCGAGCGCATTTCCCTGATGGAGCTGAATGCCAGATTGGATGCCGCCTGGAAGAAGTCTCCAACGTACAAGGCTTTGGAAAAGGGTGCGGGGGGCATGGAAAAATCGCCGCCGGCGTCCCCGTTCCGGGATAAGGATTCGCCTAAAACAAGAAAACCGCTGAGCCCGCGTGGAGCGTTCTCACCGCCCAGCCCGCAAGAGATCGCACCGCCGATCTCGCCGCGCAGCCCGCGCGAGATCGCGTCGCCGATATCACCGTACGTCGTGCCAAAAAAGAAAGTCGTATTGCCGCCCCTGGTGCTGCCTGGGACCAGCGCAGCTGCTGAGTCGCCGCGTCCCGTTCCGCTTTCACCTGCATCTGGCAACGCGCGTACGCGCGCATCCAGCAAGCGTATCCGTCCCGACCAGGAAATCTTGCGTGAAAAAGGCCTTGCCCGCGACGTGGCGTTGCAGGAATTGGAAGTAAGAATCGCACACCAGCCGGTAGAAAAGCTGTTCACTAAGGAGTGCATGCCGAAACTCTGGCTGGACGAGTTTCATGAAGCGACCCAGGAAATTTTTGCCAACGTTACACAGCTATTTGAAAGCCCCTTGTTCCACAATGAAATGGACTTTGCTCGATTGGCGGAGCAATGTTCGCTCGCGGCGACGCAACTTTTTGGAAGCGTCACAGCCGGCGAAACGGAAAGCATTGCAAACAGCTTCGAGCCTGCGGCACGCGCCATGCTGGGCGAAATTGTCGAGGAAGTTGCGCACCGGGCAAATCAGCTGCGCATGAAAAAAAGCAAGCACGCCGATCCGGCGCCGGACCACATTCCCCTGGTCATCGCTAACCTGATCGCGGCCACCGTCACGCGCGACCTGCCAGAAAGATACCGGGCCACCGTGCATGGATTCCTGGTTGAAGCAATGGGGCTGACCGCAGATATCGACCAAAACCTGCGCAGCCTTGCTACGGTGTTCAAGGAGCGGGGCGCACCGTTCCGGCATGCGCTGCAGGTGGAAGGTTTCACGCGCCGGCGCCAGTTGCGCATTCGCCGGCACTCTTTGCTGGACAATACCGGCGACAAATATCACAAAGTGCTTGAACCAATCTGCAAGCCGCCCAAACAAGGCATGGATGCAAGCGGCACGGGTGACATGGTCGTTGACCCGACCTTGCCGCTGGCATTCCAGCGCGAACTGGCTGGCCGCAAGACCGAAGTCTCGAAAGTCGTAAACGGCGTAGAGAGCCCGATACTTAACACGACCCAGTTACCCGAATTTGCCACTGCGGCGCAGCGGCAGACGGTAGCCCATCTCTGTTGCCAAAACTTGATGAGCGGTTTTACGACTGAACTTTCAGTATCCGGCTTCTATCGCGACGCTAACGGCGCTTCTGTCTATCCTGCTTTGCAGCCTCGTGCCAGATACACCATTGTGTGTGAACCGAACCAACCGGTTCGCATCAAGCTGAAGGCAGTCGCTTACACGGACAAGGTTGGCACCAAGCCTGGCGCTGGCTTTAATTACTTGCTGGGACTGACCGGCCGTTGCGAGCTGAACGTGAAGGTCGCGGTGGATGACCAAGGCAATGCCGTGCTCGAAGAAGCGATTGTAGACACGCGCAACTTGAACTACCTCGCGATTTCGCTGGCCAGCCAGAATAGTTCTTCGTCCAGCCGCGAACCTACCCCGCGCAACAACATCTGAGTCGGGCGGGATTCGGTATCGTGCGCATAGTCGGCGGGAACCCGGGAAAGGGTTCCCGCCGGTTTCGCGTGCGGCTTGCCCTGCTGCGCTCACCCATCACGTCACCGTAGCGGCTTGGCGCAGGCTGAATTCCTGGCCAAGGTCTTCAGGCCAGGCTGACCATACATCCAGGGTCCGCAATGTGAAGCTCTCACGGGCTAGCGCGCGCTGGATTTTGCCGCTTGAGGTTTTGAAGGTTTTGCCCGGTGGCACCAGCACGATTGCCCCCAATGGAAGCGAAAAGCGCGACAGGATAGCCCGGCGCACGCTCTCCAGTATTTCGGTGGATGGGGTTTTGCGGGCGGCGCGCTCGATTTCCGCAACGATGGCAATCCGTGTCTCATCATGCTCGCGGTATTCAAAGGCGATGCAGCTTGCGTGCTTGATTTCCGCCACGTTTTCTTCAACCACGCGTTCCAGGTCTTGCGGATAGTAATTTTGGCCACGCACGATGATCAAGTCTTTCCTGCGGCCGGTGATGAAGAATTCGCCCTGGCGACAAAAGCCCAGGTCGCCCGTACGAAGAAAAGGACCTGTCCCGTCTTGCAGGCGAGCGTGAAAGCTGTCGCGGGTGTCGGAAGGCTTGTCCCAGTAACCTTGGGCCACGCTGGGTCCCTGCACCCATATTTCACCTTCCTGGCCATCCAGGCATACGCGCTGCGAGAGCGGATCCACGACCAGGATGGTGTGCCCCTCCACCGGCTGGCCGCAACCGACCCAATTCTCCGTTTGCTGTGGGCCAGCCTCCGCGCTGGCGTCGTTGCGCTCGCACCAGACGGGATCCTGGTCACGCAAGCCACCGAGGGCAAACAGGGTCGTTTCAGCCATGCCATAACAGGGATAGAACATGCGCATCCGGAACCCGGCGCGCGCGAAACGGCGACTGAAATTTTCCAGGGTGGCGCGACGTACCGGTTCGGCGCCGTTGAACATGATTTGCAGCGATGAAAGATCCAGCGTTTCCAGCTCGGCGTCGGTAATGCGCTTGCAGCACAGGTCGAACGCGAAATTCGGGCCGCCGGTTGTCGTGCCCTTTTCCAGCGTGACCCAGCGCAGCCATTGAAAGGGCTGCTGCAGGAAATCGATGGGTGCCATTAGCGTGGCTGGAAAGCCCCCATAAACCGGTTCGAAAATCGCCGATATCAAGCCCATGTCGTGATAGGGCGGCAGCCAACTGACGGTGCGTGCATGTGCGTCGTGGCCGAAACGTTGCCAGATGAGGTGCACATTATTCATGACGTTGGCGTGCGAGACCATCACCCCTTTGGGCGATCCTGTTGACCCGGAAGTGTATTGAAGGAAAGCCAGGGTATGACCGGCGTGCGCTGCATGGGCTGCGTGCGCTGCGTGCGCTGAATCCACTACACACTGCTGCTGGAAATCACGTATGTCGGTGCAACACAATACCGGCGCCTGTTCTGAAAACAAAGGCATAGTGGAAGACTGGATCCGTTGTTCATCCTGGGGGGCGGCCAGCAAGAGGCTTGCCCTGGCATCCTTCACCAGCGCCAGCAGCCGATGTGCATGATGCGAATTGCGAACCGGATAGGCAGGCACGGCAATGATGCCGGCGTACAGGCATCCATACAGCCACAGGATGTAATTGAGGCCGGGGGGATGGAGAATCACCGCCCGGTCACCTGGCTTGGCATATTGACTGATGCAGGCCGCGGCCCGCGCCATGCCGGAGCACAGTTCTGAATAGCTGAGTGTTTCAACCGCACCGGCTTCGGGGTCGCAGAGGAATCGATAGGCAATCGCGTGCGGGCGCTCTCGGGCCAACTCGAACACACGCTGGACCATGGTGCGGGCCGCGGTGGGGGCAGGATTGGTGAAGCGCATCACGCATTCTCCGGGTTGCGGGGGCCCAGCAAAAATTCCGCCATCATGCCAACCAGGGCTTGGGCTTGGGTGGCACAGGCGTAGTGCCCGGCCGCGCGCAACTCCTGGTAGCGGGCGCCAGGAATGAGCGCCGCCACTTCCCTGCACAAGCCTGGCGGCATCAGCACATCTTGCTCGAAGCCGACGACAAGCGTGGGTGCCTTGATGTTCGCCAGTGCCGGCCGGTCGGCCTTGTAATGCATGCTGGCTCGGTAATGTGCGCGCCGCGTGCAATCCTTGTAATCGACTGAGCGGGCAAAGCCGGTGAACAGGCGGGAGAATTGCGCTTCATCCTGCAATTGCGCAGCCGTGCAGCCCTGCAGCAAATCCATCAGGATCATGTAATTGACGGGCACGGGCAGTTCACCGGCAAGGATTGCCCACTCAGCCTGCATGAGCGCGTTTTGCAGGGCGCCTGGTTCGAGATAAGTGGCAAGCAGGACCAGGGCCTCGACCGGCATGCGCGCCGCCAACTCTTGCGCCACGAAGGCGCCCAGCGAAGTACCAACCAATATCGGATTGCGCAATCGCAGCTGAACCAGCAAGGCGCGGACTTGCTCGACCAGGTCGTCCACCTGGCAGTCGTTGTTCGCCTGGCCCGGTTCAAGCCGGGCATAGTTGCAGGTCAGCGTACGAAAACCCTGTTCCAGCATGGCAGGAACCCATTTGCCATGCCAGACCAGCCGGTCCATGCCCAAACCGTTGAGAAAGACAATGCAGCGCTCACCTTCGCCTTGCAAGTCCCACTCCATGCGACCGGTTACGGGACTTGCTTCGAAAAGTTCTTCAGGCGCGCTCATTTGGCCTGTGCTCCCGGGCTTGGGATCTGCGCCGCTTCGGTCACCACGGGCTTGGGGCATGCGCGGCCGACGACAAGCAGCGAAAGCAGCCATGCCAGCACCGCAGTCCACAGCACTGGAATGAAGCCGCGGACGATGTCGCCGTTGTGAATGTAAAGCAGCATGCCGCCGACCAGGGCGCCGCCGGCATAGCCGCATGCAATGGTGAATCCGAATGCACCCACGACGCTGCTTCGGGGCAGGGCATCGCGGTCGACCACACACAGGTAACCGAGGCTGGTCATGCGCCACGACTCGGCGAAGGTATAACCGAGGCAGATCAGGAGGATCCCCCACAGGACTTCCGCGGGGCGCAGCGGCAGGTAAGTAATGAAGAGAACCATGACAATGGCGAGCAGGGTTGCGCCACGCAGCAGCCAGGCCGCCTTGGCTGGACCGAGCAGGCGCCCGCACCAGCGGCTGCTGAAGAAGGCCAGCGCCCCGGAAAGCGAAAACGTCAGCAGGAATCCCGAAGTCGGAAAGTCGCGTCCTTGCACCATGAAACCCGGCACATACGTCATGTACAGGCCTGAACCGAAGCGTGCAAGAAAGGCCAGGGCCATCAGTGCCCGCACGTCGCTGCGGTAGAAAAGCGCACGGCAGGCCTGGAGCAGCCCGGGTTGCGCCGGGCCGCCTTCAACGGTTGAGCGCGAGCGGGGCAGCCACAGCAGGGCCAACAACAGCGCCGCCAGGAAAGCGACGGCGACGATCAGGAACGCCGTGCGCCAATTGCCCACGAACAGCGCTTCCGGTGCCAACGCCAGTGGCACGCCCAGCAGCGAAGCCATGAAGAGCGCGCTGGTGACATGGCCCGACATCCGGCCGCGTTCCTTCGGGCTGTAGAAAGCCGCCACGCCAGAGAATGCAAGGAAGTGCAGCGCGCCGTTGGCACACGCGCCGAGGATGGCCGCTGCGGCGAAAACAACCAGGGTTTCGCTGGCGGCTGCAACCAGGGCTGAGCCCAGGCCCAGCAGGACTGCGGCCAGCGCCAGCATGCGCCAACGCGCCTGGCTCAGGCTGGCACCCAGCAGGAACGACACCATCCCGGCCAGCAGGATCTGTACGCCGATGAGTATGCCGATCGTGCCAACGGAGGTGCCCAGGGACCGGGCAATTGCCGGCGCCAGCACGGGCAACATCAAGGGCAAAAAATAGGAACAAAAAGCCATTGCAAACAGGGTCAGGCCGAGCGCAGGCGGGGGCGCGGCAGCCGGGTCGGCTGCTGCCAGCCCCGCTGTTGGCCCCGCTGTTGGTCCCGCTGTTGGCCCCGCTGTTGGCCCTCCTGCTGCCGCCGGGCCACTTGCGCCGGGCTGCTGTGCTTGCAGGGGATTCGTGGGCAGTGTCATATGCGCCTCTTGCTCAAACGGTCGCCAGGGCGACGTGGATATGGGCGGCCAGCGCCTGGATGCTGTTGTTTTCGTAGATGGCGGTGGGCTTCATGCGCAAGCCGAAACCCTTCCGGATTTCCTCCAGCAGGGTGACGGCGAGGAGGGAATCCACGCCAATTGCTTCGAAAGGCTCGTCCACCGGCAATTGGCTGGCTTGCAGTTTCAATTCCGCTGCCAGGTGGTCGCGCAGCCATGTTTGCAAGTCGTGTTCGCTCATGTGAAATCCTTTTGTTCTGCTTCGCGCGGCCGGGCCAATTGCTTCAGTGCGATTTGTTCCTGCGAAGCCAGGTTGAGGTGGGAAACCAGCTTGATTTTTGCCAGCGCCAGGATCAGCCAGCCGCCCGGGTCGGGCTGCCACCAGCGGAAATCCAGGCGTGCATTGGCCGGGACGGCATGATGGTTGTTGTGCAGGGAGAGGCCAATCGACACCGGCGCCAACAGCAGCACGTTGCGGCTGCCGTCGGCACGGGGAAACATGCGGCTGCCAAAGGAATGGCAGACCGAGTTGGTGGCGTACATCAGTTGGTTGCAGCTGAATACCCGCAGCAGGCCGCCCCAAGCCAGGCCTGATAGCGCCCCCTCCCAAGTCATATGCCACAGGCCGCCAAGCAAGGCGGGAAGGGCCAGGCCCAGCAAACCCCATTTCCAGTAATTGAGATGCAGCGCCAACAACAGTGGATCGCGGAACATATCCTGCGCCCATGCTTCCCATTGCGGTGGTTTCAAGCAGCGGGGATCAAACATCCAGCCCACGTGGGCGTGGAAAAATCCGCGCAGCCGGCCCAGAAAACCTGGCGCAAAGCCGGCGTGCGGACTGTGGGGGTCGCCTTCGCGGTCGGTATGGGAATGGTGGCGACGGTGTGTTGCAACCCACCATACAACGCCGCCCTGGAAACTCATGCTGCCCAGGATGCCCAGCAGCAGGGTCAGCCCGCGCCCGGCCTTGAAACTGCGGTGCGCAAAATAGCGGTGGTAACCGACTTCCAGGCCCACCATGCCCAGCAAGTGGCTGATGCCGAACAGGCTGAATTCAAACCAGCCGGGACGGCCCAGCAGCGGGCTTGCGCGAAGCTGGTCGCAGCCAACCAGGACCACCGCCAGTAGTGGCACCAAGTTCACGACCAGGATGATGCGTCGGTCACGGCGGATGCGCGCCATCTCGCGCGCCGTCCTGGGGCGGCTTGCAGCTTGCGCTTCCATTCAAGCCTCCATCAACTGACCGCCCGCTCCGGCGCCGGGTTCTGCGGATTCAAGCCGCGCGGCCAGGGAGTGGTAGATATCGCGGCTGCGCAAGGCAAGCAGGCTGAAAGAACCTGCGTCGCCATAGCCGTGGCTGCTTTCACACAAACCATTCAGGTAGATCGGTGGCAGGCTGGCGGCGGCATCCCGGCCCGATAGTGAATAGTCGCGGTTGATCAGCAATACCCCCTCCTTGTCGACCTGCAGGTGCGGCATCAGCGAACTGAGGATCGGGGGATGGCGTTCCGCGTTTTCGCCGGTTCCTGCATTGCGGTAGCCAGTGGCCAGGATGATGGCGTCCACCGGTGCGGTGACGCTCGTCTCGCCGCTGAGCCGATCGCGCAGGCTCACTGTCCATGCGCCATCCTGGCGGCACAGGGCAACTGGTTCCTTGCGCGGAACCAGTTGTATGCGCTCCGCGCCATCGAGCCTGTCTTCGTACATCTGGACATACAGCTGCCTGATCGTGTCGTGGTCTGCTGCCGAGTAATTCGTGTAATGCAAGTGGCGATTCAATTCCGCGCGTGCGCCCGGCGAGCAGCCGTAATAGAAATCGACGAACTGTGGGAAGTACACTTCTTCGCTGAATTGGCTGGTGTCTTTCAGGCGGTAACCCCATCCGCGCATCACGTTGAGCACGGCCAGCGTGAGGTGGCTGCGGTGCAGGTGCAGGAGGATTTCGATTGCGCTCTGGCTGCCACCCACCACCATCACCCGTTGCAAGCGGCGACCGGCCTGCAGCCGCTGCATCGCGCCCAGGTAAGTGCCGGAATGGAATACCGTCTCGCCAAGCTGCGGCAGGAACAGCGCGGGGATGAAGGGCGTGCGGCCCGGCGCCACCACCAGGGAACGGCATGTCCAGACCTGGCCGCTGGCGGATTCAACTTCGTAGCCCTGCCTGCCAGGAAGCAGCCGGATGTCAGTCACGCTTGTGTCATGCATGACCTGGTCCTGGAAGAACGATGAAACCCAGTCCACGTAATCTGCGTACTCTTTACGCAAGGGGAATTCGAGGCCCAGGTTCAGGTGTTCAAACAATTTTCCCTGCTCATGCAGGTAATTGATGAAGCTGTAGCGGCTGCGCGGATTGCGTGGCGTGACCAGGTCGCGCAGCGGATGATTCTGTATATCGGCGCCGGGCAGCAGCATGTCTTGCTGCCAGCGCGAACGCGGACGCGCCTCCAGGAACAGCCGGCTGCCCGCGAAGCCGGCTTCCTCGAGCATGACAGCCAGGGCAAGGTTGGCCGGGCCGAAGCCGATGCCCAACAAGTCCAGCATCATCCTGCCTCCTGATTGGTGAAGATGGATCGGCCCGCAGCGGCGGGCACCGTGGTGCAGACATAGTCCCAGCGCGCAATGCAAGCGTCGCGCAGCAGCAGGTATTCGAAACCCTTGCCCAGGTAGCGCTGGCCACTGGCGCGATCGGTATAACCGAACCGCACTTCCACGCCCAATAGCGGCCCGGCCGCATGACAACGCAGCTGTTTTTCAAGCTGGTAATCAGCCATGCCGGCATAACGCGTACTGAGGAATTCAGCCAGCGCTGCCTTGCCATGCAGGGCGGGCATCAGGTTGTAGTGCGCGACGACGTCCTGGTGAAAACAATCGAGGATGTCTGGCAAGGCCTGGCGGCGGAAGCGGTTCTCCACTTCGCGCAGCCAGGCTTGACAGGCAGCTTCCCCACCGCTGGCAGGCAAGGCAAGGGGCCCGGCCTGCGGCCCGGCATGCGGCTCAGCAGCCACAGTCCAGCTCTTTTCCTGGTGTCGCTTGCGAGCCTTCGGTCGCATAGCCATCGCGCTTCCACCAGTCGAGCCCACCGAGTAGTTCGCGCACTTGCAAGCCGTGGCCGCTCAGCTTGGCCGCGCCCTTGGTGGAAGCATTGCAGCCAATGCCATCGCAGTAGCTGACGTAGATGCGCGCGGGGTCGAGCTGCGACAGCGATTGCTGGTCCATCTCGCGATGGGGCAGGTTGATTGCGCCGGGAATGTGTTCCAGTTCATAAGCCTGCCGCGAACGGGCATCGATTACGACAACCGGCTGGGCTGACTCAAGTGCGACCTTGAGGTCCCAGGCGTCCGTTTCATGCTCAAGCTTGAGCTTGTAAAAATCATGTGCGTTCATTTCATTCCCCTTTGAAAAAATGCCATGTCGGCCATGGCTTGCCCAATCCGGTTTACCGCCTCCAGGCAGCTTGGCGCTGCGCCCGCCATGAGGCAAAAGTCGTGTGCCAGCGTTTCAAAGCAGTGGTACTGCAGCGGCACGCCGCGCGATATCAGGCCGGCACACCATTGCTCTGCCTCGTCGTGCAACAGGTCGCAGCCTGCGCTGAAGACGCTGGTCGGCGGCAGCTTGTCGCCTGAAACGCCAGTCTCGCCAAGCAGCGAGAAGGGTGCGAAATGCGCCGCTTCGCGCCAGTAGCCGCGGAATTCGCGCATGTCGGTGGCATCCAGCGCATATCCGGTTCCATAGGCTTGCCACGATTGGCGCTCGGTTCCGCTCAAATCCAGCACCGGATAAATCAGCAACAAGCCGGCGAAGGGGACATCCTGGAACGCGTGCCACAGTTGCAATGCCAGGTAGGCGCCAATACTGTCCCCGGCCAGGATCAGCCGGCAATGCGGCGAACTGCGCGCCAGCAGGGCGGCAAGGCTCGTTCGCAGGCTGGAAACGATTTCCACCACGCTGGCTTCGGGCGCCGATGGATAGGCAAGCGGCAGGATGCGCAGGCCGGTTTGATGGGCCCAATAGCCCAGCAGCGGCCTGAAGGTTTGAACATCGTAGTAGGCAAGGCCGCCGCCATGCAGAAAGACGACGGCCGCTTCGCCATCCCGCAAACTGGCGCACTGCCCCGATTCGCGACAGTGGCGGGCATAGGCCCGGCTTAAACCAGTGCGCTCCACGCGTCGGCTGGCCGCCACGCGCCGGCTGGCAAGGGTCGCGCCATCCTGCCGGTCGCGGATCCAGTGGATCAGCGCCAGCAGCCTGGCAAGGTCGGGCGCCAGCGTCATGCTGCCTGCCCCTGGCCTGGTGCATGACCGAGCGTGATGCGGGCAAAGCGAAGAGGTCGCGCTTCACGGGCAAGTTCGCGCTCGGCCGGCTTGGTGCACCAGTGAACAGCCGCCTCCACGGCGGCAACCGTTTCGAAAAAATAACTTCCCGGCTCTTCCTGCCACAGCGCACGGCAAGCAGCGGCCAGCGCCTGCTCGTCGGGCGTGCGGGGCAGGACGTCGAACCCGCCGATCACCACCTGCGGCACCAGGCCCGTGAAATCGCGCTGGGCACTGGGCGCCATCACGTCGTCGCACAGGTAAAGGTGGCTGACCTCGGGGCGGAAGGCCCGGCAGCCGCGCGCAAATTCAAGCGAATTGGCATAGCTGCCGATGTAGACGCAATGGGTCGAACGGCGATCCGGCACGTATTGTTGCGATAGACCTCGCAACTGGTTCGTCACGCTGGTGGCATGCACGCTGCCATCGCAAAACAGGCCGATGTCTTGCCCGGCTGGGCGCTCGACGAGTCGGTCGAACCAGCGGCAATAGTCTTCATCGTTATCGCATAGCCGGAATACACCGGGACGCTCGGTCAGGGCCGCCGCAGTGGCGGCGGGCAGGAAAAGCGGTATCCCATGCTTGCCATAGGATTCGATGGCGGCCAGCGCTGCCGAAGACGCATAGTGACCCACCACTGCAGCCACGCCGGCATCGAGCAGTTGCCGGGCTGCCCGGCTCCCGCCCGCGGCCGTCGCTTCATCATCGGCCCAGACTGGCACCAGGTCGATCGCCGTGGCAGCTTGCAAGCGGGCGATGGCAAGGCAAGCTGCCCGGCGCAGGGTGGCGCTGTGGACCGAACGTCCGGGTGCGAGTGCGCCTGCAATACCAAGCCTGAGCCGGTTCATGGCCGTGGCCGGGTCAAGTAAGCAAGCCTGCCCGCCAGTTCGCGGGCGGCGGCGGGTATGTATTTCGCGCCGCGACCCGAAAACCCCGTGAACGGCAGCACCCGGCTGCGACCGATCCCGGCTTGCGGCAGCAGCGGGCGGAAATCACTGGTGTACAAGTCTTCGCTCAAATGCAATGTCACCGGTATCAAGTGTTCTTCGCCGGCATAGGCACGGGCCAGCCGGCGCCGGTTGCACTGGTGCAGATCGGTCGTCGTCGCTCCCGGCAGCAAGGGTTCGCCGCCGCAGTGGAAGATGTGGCCCGCGCCTTCGGGGCGTGCGTAGCCGCCACTGATGCTGTCAATCAGGCAGCAGTTCAAAGCCTGGCCCTGGCTGCGCATGGTGCTGAGCGCTATGCCACGCGCTTCGGCCGGTTCGGCGGGCAGGAAGCCGCGGCTGGCCGCACCCGCGGCGATGACGACATAGGCGGCACTGAATTCAGCCGGCGAGCAGGTGACCCGTACACCGTCACCGCTTTCCTCGATTGCGCTGACCGGCGCGCCCTCCAGGATGGTCGCTCCCGATTGCCGCGCCCGCATGCCAAGCTGCTGGGCAGCGTGCCGCGGCTCGCAGTAACCGCTACCGGCTTCGTAAAGGCCCAGCAGTGGTGGCGGCGACTGGGCGCCATCCAGGCTGGCGGGCAGGGCCGGCTGCGCTGCAAGCCAGGCAAAGCGTTGCCGCAATTGCGCGTCCTCCAGCACGGCAACGCTGCGGCCCCAGTCCGGGAACATGGCCATCCTTTGCCTGACTTGCGCTAGTTCGGATGGCGCAATCAGGTACAGCACGCCGCAGGGCACGAAGCAAAGGCCTTCGCTTGCCGCAAGCTGCTTCCATTCCGCCAGTCCGCGCTGGTTCCATGCCATCAGGACTGGATCAGGGTCGTACACCCGCACGATGCCGCGCGAGGCGCGGGTGGCGCCGCCGGCGCCCAGGCAATCCTGTTCCAGCAATAGCGGCTTCATGCCGGCCCGCGCAGCGTAGTAGGCAAGGGCGCTTCCAGCCAGGCCGCCACCGATAATGACGAGGTCGTAATCCATGACTTCCTCAGATTTCCCACTCCGGCCTTTCCAGCGCTTGCGTCTTCATCAGGTAATCGCGTGCCAAGCCGGGATTCCACCAGACTGCATAGAAATGGAAGGGCTCATCGAAGGGGTTGCTGATGAAGTGAGGCTGGCGGCGCGGGATCGCAAACTGGTCACCCGGACCGGCAACCTGCCTTTGCTCGCCAACCACCACATAGGCATTGCCGCGTATGCAGATAAAAAGCTCATCCTCGTCGGCTGGGTGGTTGACGTGCTGCAGTGAATCGGTATGAGGCGCAACGATGCAGTAAGCGGCGCCGAAAGGCAGGTCCAGCCCCTCCCAGGGCAAGGTCCGCCAGCCACGCAGGCCATACTCTTCACTCGCCGGTTCGGACTCGAATCGTTTAAGCAGTTTCACGCTGGTTCCCCTTGGGCAGGTCATTCAGGAAGCGGTGCAGGTCATCGACCGTGGACGGCACCTCGGTGATGTTTTCCAGCACGGCGAGGTCAAGTGAAAATTCTTCGGCT
>JAQGMC010000074.1 GCA_028292545.1 Paucimonas sp. | reverse complement strand
GACCAGGGTGCCGTCCTTGTCGAGGAATACGGCACGCATGGTTTCAGGGCCAGGAGCTTTCACGCATTGGCAAGACCATGATTTCCGGAATCACGGTTTCGCGCGGCAGTGTCAGCACCGACAGCACGGCAGCGGCCACATTGGCCGGATCCTGCAGGGTTTCCACATCGATATCGGGAAAGCGGTCGAGCAAAAAAGGCGTGCGCATGCCGCCCGCAATCACGGCAGTGACTTTGATGCCCAGCGGACGCAGCTCGGCATGCATCGCATGCGACAGGCCCAGCACGCCCCACTTGCTGGCGTGATAGGCGGAGGCATTCGGCCAGGCACGCTTGGCGGCCGTGGACGCGATATTGACAATTTGCGCCTGGCCCGATTGCTTCAGCGCCGGCAATGCGAATTTGGAAAGCAGGAAAGGGCCGGAGAGGTTGGTTTTCATTACCCGGTCCCAGTCGGCCACTTCCAGTTCTTCCACCGAGCAGGTCTTATCGGTGCCGGCATTGTTGATCAAAATGTCCAGGCCACCGAAGGCTTCGACCGCAGCCGCGAGTGCGCGCTGCGCGCTTTCCGGGTCGCCGACATCGCAGCCAATCGACTGCACTTGGCCCGGCCCCTGGCGCAGCGATTGCGCGACAGTGGCTGCACGGTCTTCATGCAGGTCGGCAATCATGATGTTGGCGCCGGCCGCATTCAGTGCACGGCACAAGGCAGCGCCCAATCCGCTGGCGCCGCCGGTGATGAAAATCGAGCGCCCGGCCAGTGACCCGGCAGCTGTTTCGTTCGTCAAATTCCTCTCCTTTGAAGTCGTTTCACCATCGTCGATTGTGCCGCGATTGGCGCGCGCCGGGCCTGCGCTTTCGCATGTTTACGTGCAGGTGTGCGGGCGTACAAACGATCCGATTGCCGCCAATCCAGCGCCGGTTGAAAGCGAAACGACATTGGCGTTTGCGTGTCCATGTCGCCGAAAAGCAATTGACATACCTGCACTGACCAGCGGCAAGCTTCGACGCATCCGCATTGCAGCGCCGGGCTGCATTTCCCGCTTGCGTGGAGTTTGGTTGTGCTGCCACGTGCCCACGCAATCTTTACAAGCTCCACTAGCAATCTTTACTTCGCGCGTATTGAGCTTGGCGCAGTTTGTCCCGCCCCCCTTGATGGGCATGGTTGTTGCCTTCTAGAGCAGCAAGCCGCAGGTCCCCTGCTGCGCATGGCCGCATAACGCATAGGAGAAAAATATGGCTTCCGTACATCTTGAACGAGCGTATGGCGATTCGGATCCGGCACGGCGTCCGCTGATACCCGCGATACGCTGGGGTGCGGTGATCGCCGGCGTCATCGTTGGCATTGCCGTGCAGCTTGCCTTGACCCTGCTTGGCGTCGCCACTGGCTTGTCCGCATCCGATGTGGCTACCGATACCGGCACAGTCGGGCGCGGCGCAATGATCTGGGCTGGGGTCAGCATGCTGATTGCAGCCTTTGTCGGCGGCTATGTCGCCGCACGCATGACCGGCTTAAAGCGCAAAGCAGATGGCATCTTGCATGGCGTCGTTGCCTGGTCGGTGACCACCCTCCTGTTCGCAACCCTGGCCACGACCGCCACCGGCACCATGCTGGGCACCATGTTCAGCACCATCAATCCGGGCCGGGTTGTCAGCAGCGTAACCAGCGGCAATGCCAGTGCCGCCGCCAACAAGATGGCCGATGCGATCCGTACCCAGACCGGCACCAATGTCACGCCCGACAATATCCGCACTTTGCAGCAGTACATTGCTGGCGGCCAGCGCGACCAGGCGGTGCAATACATGGTGAGTTCGATGGGTCTGGACCAGGGCAAGGCAGCGACCATTGTTGACCAGGCGTTGATCGTCAGTGGTTCGCCGCGGCAGGCGTCGCCGCGTGGGCAGGCGCAGGCCAACCAGGCGTTGGAGCGGGCCGGCCTGGCAGCCTGGTCGGTATTTGGCGCCGTTGCCTTGTCGCTGGTGTTGGGAATTATTGGTGGCTTGCTCGGCTCGTTGGGATCGCGCCGCACGACCTGGACTGACGAGGGCATGCCGTTGGGGACGGCCAGCACTGCGCGTCCGGCCGGTGTCGGCGCCACGACCACGACGACGACGATGCGGGATCCCCTTGGACGCGATCCTGTTTAAAGCCTTCACGAGTCCGGGTGCGGTTTGTTCCTTGGGGACGGCCGCGGTTGGACTGGTCCTGTTCGATCTGGCGCCGGCGGTGTAACTTAATCTGAAAGCGGTTTACAGCATGTTAAAAACGTTCAATGGTGGGGCTCGCGCAAGGCCAGCGGGCGTTCGCGACAAGCGGTTTGCTTGTATTTTCGCGCGGGATTCGACGGCGACGGAATTGCTGCATGGGTGTCAGGTGGTGACTGCCGGTGGCGAGAATTTGGGGAAGGTGAAGTCGATCTTGATCGATGCCCGGACGCGGCAATTACGGTATGTGGTGATGAGTCGGGGGACGGGGTCGTCGACGGTGGCGATACCTTGGCATGCGTTGTATTTTGATTCGGCGTTAGCGAGGTTGGTGTTTTATACGTTCACGTAAGGGTAGGGGGCTGGCGGGCCCCGGCTTGGGGTGTGGTTTGCTACCGGGGTGGCTGCCGGCGCGGGGTTTGGTGGCTTGGCGGCCGGCTGGTTTGGTTTGCTGCCGGCGGGGGTTTTCTATTCTTATAAAACTTATTTTCTTTTCTTTGTGTGAAGCCGGGAATTCGCCCCGGCGGGCGAGTAACTTTCTCTTGTCGCGACAAGAGAAAGTCACCAAAGAGAAACGCTCTCGGCACATG
>JAQGMC010000052.1 GCA_028292545.1 Paucimonas sp. | reverse complement strand
GCGACCAGACTGAGTGGGCGCTGTCGGCCTTGCCGCTGGGCGGCTACGTAAAAATGCTCGACGCGCGCGAACAAGACTTGTCCGGCTTGCCGCCACAAGACCTGGCGCGCGAATTCACCCGCCAGTCCGTCTGGCGCCGCATTGCCATCGTGGCCGCCGGCCCGCTTGCCAACTTCCTGCTTGCCATTGCCGTCTTTGCCGGGCTCTCCATGCATGGCGTGCCCGAACCCGCGCCCAAGCTGCGCACCGCGCCAGCGCTGAGCGCGGCGGCGCAAGCCGGCGTGCAGGCAGGCGACCTGGTCACCAGCGTCAATGGCGAAGCGGTCGATACCTGGTCAACGCTGCGCTGGAAAATGATCGAGATTGCAGTCGGACGCCAGCCAGCGCGGCTGGAAGTGCTGCGCCCGGAACCGCAACGCCCCGGCCACAACCGCATCGAAACCCTGGTTGTGCGCACCGATGGGCTCAACAGCGCCGACCTCGAAGGCGACTTCCTTGGCAAGCTCGGGCTGGACGTGGCGCGACCGCGCGCCGTCATGGGACGGATTTCGCCGGACGGTCCGGCTGCTGCTGCCGGCTTGCGCAGCGGCGACGTCATCACCGCTGTCGACGGCCGGGCGCTGCCGGATGCACTGGCGCTGGTCGAAACAATCCGCGCCGCGCCGGGCCGTGCCTTGGTGCTGTCGGGCGTGCGCGATGGCGCGCCGTTTGAAGCCACCGTCACGCCAGCGGCAATAGCACGCGACGGCAAGAATTTCGGCCGCATCCAGGCCGAAGTGCCGATGACGCCCGAAATGATCATCACCCGCGCCGGCCCGCTACAGGCGCTGTGGCAGGGGGTGGTCAAGACCTGGGACACCAGCACGCTGACGCTGCGCATGCTGGGCAAGATGCTGGTCGGCGAAGTCTCGTGGAAGAACATCACCGGCCCGATCACGATCGCCGATTATGCAGGCCAGACTGCACGCATCGGAATCATCAGCTTCCTCAGCTATATCGCCTTCATCAGCATCAGCCTGGGGGTCATGAATTTGCTGCCGATACCCGTTCTGGACGGGGGTCTTTTGCTGTATTATTCGCTGGAAGTTTTGACCGGGCGACCGGTGTCCGAGCGATTCGGGGAACTGGCGCAGCGCGCGGGAATAGGGATCCTGATGACGCTGATGGTGGTGGCCATGTTCAACGACATCGTGCGGCTTATCTCCTGAGTCGCATTTGGCTGCTGCCTACGGCCTGCTGGCGGTGCCGCAAGTGCAGCCGTCGCCGTTGGTACGCGATCATTACATAACAATAGCCAATGAACTTTCCATTCCAGCGACTGCCTTCGTCCGTGTCTCTGTCTGTGCCAGCTTCCCGCCGTATTGTCGCCGCCGCTGTCCTGGCTCTTTGTTCGAGCTACGCACTCGCGATTGAACCCTTTGTCGTCAAGGACATCCGGGTCGAAGGCATACAGCGCACTGAGGCCGGCACCGTCTTCAGCTACCTGCCGGTGCGGGTGGGTGACACCTTCAATGACGACAAGGGAGCAGCCGCAATCAAGGCCTTGTACGCCACCGGCCTGTTCAAGGATGTGCGCATCGAAGCCGAAGGCGACGTGCTGGTGGTACAGGTCGAAGAAAGACCGTCGATCGCCGGCATTGAATTCTCGGGCATCAAGGAATTCGAGCGCGATGCGCTGATCAAGGCCTTGAAAGAAATCGGCCTGGCCGACACCCGCATCTATGATCGCGCCTTGCTGGATCGCGCCGAGCAGGAACTCAAGCGCCAATACCTGTCGCGCGGCCTGTATGGCGCCCAGATCACGACCACTGTCACGCCGATCGAGCGCAACCGCGTGCGCATCAGCTTCGCGGTGGACGAAGGCGCTGCAGCCCGCATCCGCGAAATCAACTTCATCGGCAACAAGTCGTTCAGCGACAAGGAATTGCGCAGCCTGCTCAAGCTGACCACGCCCGGCTGGTTCACCTGGTTCAGCAAGGCTGACCAGTATTCGCGCCAGAAGCTCACCGGCGACATGGAGGCGCTGCGCTCGTTTTACCTGAACCGCGGCTATCTCGAAATGCAGATCGAGTCGACCCAGGTGTCGATCACGCCGGACCGCAAGGATATCTACATCACCTTCGGCATCAGCGAGGGCGACAAATTCAAAGTCTCCGATGTGAAGATCGAAGGCGAAACCCTGGGCCGCGAAGCCGAACTGCGCGCGCTGCTGGAGTTGAAGCCAGGCGACACCTACAGCGGTGAAAAGCTGCAGAACAGCATCAAGAAAATCACCGAGCGCATGGGCAATTTTGGCTACGCCTTCGCCAACGTCAATGCCAATCCCCAGATCAACCGCGAAAAGCATGAAGTCGCGTTCAACATTCTGGTCGATCCGGGCAAGCGGGTTTATGTGCGGCGCATCAATATCATGGGCAACACCCGCACCCGCGATGAAGTGATCCGGCGCGAATTCCGGCAGTTCGAAAGCTCATGGTACGACGGCGAAAAAATCCGCCTGTCGCGCGACCGCGTCGACCGCCTCGGCTATTTCACCGAAGTCGGCATTGAAACGCCGGAAGTGCAGGGCGTGCCCGACCAGGTCGACATCAACATGAGCGTGACTGAAAAGCCGACTGGCGCAATCACCGTCGGCGCCGGGTTTTCATCCGATGAAAAGCTGACGCTGCTGGGTTCGATCTCGCAACAGAACGTTTTCGGCACCGGCAATACGCTGTCGGTGGACGTGAACACCAGCCGCCGCTACCGCACGATCGCGGTTTCGCAAACCAATCCGTATTTCACCGACGATGGCGTCAGCCGCACGTATGAAGTCTTCCTGCGCACAGTGCGTCCGCCGTTGGGTTATATCAGCGATTACCGGGTCCAGACTTTGGGCGGCAATGTGCGCTTCGGTGTGCCTTTCACTGAAGTCGACCGCGTGTTCTTTGGTATCGGCTATGAGCGCACCGAGGTCACAACCGACGCCACCAGTCCGCTGCTGTACCAGCGTTACACCCAGGATTTCGGCAACGGTACCGAGGCCCGCACCAACAGCTTCCCGTTCACCGTGGCCTGGCAGCGCGACAAGCGCGACAGTGCGCTGATTCCCACCACCGGTATCTACCAGCGCGCGAACCTGGAAGTGGCGCCGGCGGGCAGCTTGCGCTACTACCGCTCGACTTACCAGCACCAGTATTACAGGCCGCTTAATGCAGCGCGCACCTCGGTGCTGGCGCTCAATGGCGAAGTCGACTACGGCAAGGGCTTGTTCGGCCAGACTTACCCGGTCTTCAAGAATTATTACGCTGGCGGCATTGGCACCGTGCGCGGCTTCAAGGGCTCGACGCTGCAAGTCAATCCAGTGCCAGGCGTAGATTCCACCGGTGGCCAGGCGCGCCTGTTTGCCAATGCGGAATTGCAGTTCCCGCTGCCGGGCGCAGACCGCAGCTTCCGCTGGTTCACCTTCTTTGACGCCGGACAGGTGTACAACCTGGATGCGGGCGAACGCATCAATGCAGCCAGCCTGCGCTATTCTGCGGGAGTGGGGTTGAGCTGGATTTCGCCCGTGGGCCCGTTGAAGCTGAGCTTTGGTTCGCCTTTGAATGCCAAAGCCAACGATATCAAGCAAGCATTGCAATTTACGCTGGGCACGGGTTTCTGATCCCGGATCCACGTCATCGCCCTACCTCGGAGAGTATCTTGAAGTCATCGACCAGTCTGCTCAAATTGTTCGCGATCTGCGCCGCGCTGGCGCTTCCGCTGGCCGAGGCCGCGGCGCAGGAAACCGGCAAAATCGGCTTCGTCAGTACGGAACGTATTTTCCGCGACGCCGCGCCGGCCAAAGCCGCGACGGCCAAGATCGAGCAGGAATTTGCCAAGCGCGACAAGGAACTGCAGGACCTCGCCAGCCGCATCAAGAACCTGTCGGACAAGCTCGAAAAAGACGGCCCCGTGCTGTCTGAAACCGACCGCGGCCGTCGCCAGCGCGAACTGACCGAGATGGACAAGGATTTCCAACGCAAGCAGCGCGAATTTCGCGAAGACTTGAACCAGCGCCGCAATGAAGAATTATCGGCCGTGCTGGAACGCGCCAACCGCGTCATCAAGCAGATTGCTGAATCGGAGAAATACGACATCGTGTTCCAGGAAGCGGTCTACGTCAGTCCCCGTATCGATATCACTGAAAAAGTGATCCGGGCGCTGAACAAATAGCGGGGATTCCTGCCTCAGGCGACATGAACATACGTCTTGGAGATCTGGTCACGCGCCTGGGTGGGGAACTGGTCGGCGACGCCGGCCTGGAAATTGACGGCATTGCGCCGCTCGATAGCGCCGGCAGCCGCCAGGTAAGCTTTCTTTCCAATCGTAAACTACGCGAGCAAGCCCGCAACAGCCGCGCCGCAGCCTTGGCCCTGAGCCCGGCCGACAGCGAAGCGCTCGGCCCGGATTACGCCGGCGCGCGGGTGCTGACGCCAAATCCCTATGCATGGTTTGCGCGTGCAGCGCAGCATTTCGTGGCGCTGTCAGCGCCGCCGCCGGTGCCCGGCATCCATCCCAGCGCCAGCATCGCGCCCAGCGCGCGCATCGCTTCCAGCGCCTGCATCGGTGCGCATGTGACGATCGAAGCCGAGGCCGAAGTGGGCAAGCATTGCGTGCTGGACCCCGGTTGCTTCGTCGGGCAGGGCGCGCGCATCGGCGCCGGCAGCCATTTCTTTGCCAATGTCACTTTCCATGCCCGCTGTGAAATCGGCGAGCGCGGCATCGTGCATTCCGGCGCCGTGATCGGTTCGGACGGCTTTGGCTTTGCCAATGAGAAGGGAGCCTGGGTCAAGATTCCGCAAACCGGTCGCGTCATGATTGGCAATGACGTGCAGGTCGGCGCCAACACCTCGATCGACCGGGGCGCCCTGGAAGACACCATCATCGAAGACGGGGTCAAGCTCGACAACCAGATCCAGATTGCCCATAACTGCCATATTGGCGCGCATACTGCGATGGCCGGCTGCGTCGGCGTAGCTGGAAGTGCAAAAATCGGCAAATATTGCACGTTTGGCGGCGCCGCCATGGTGCTGGGTCACCTGAGCATTGCCGACCATGTGCATATTTCATCGGGCAGCATGGTGTCGCGCTCAATCCGCGAGCCTGGCCAGTACACCGGTTTTTATCCGCTCGCGAAAAATGCGGATTGGGAAAAGACGGCTGCCATCGTGCGCAACCTGGACAGCATGCGCGACAAGCTCAAGGAGCTGGAAAAGGAATTGAAGGCGCTGAAGGACGGGAACAAGCGGAACGTCGACTAGCCCGGCGCAGCCAACCACCAGCCCGATGCCAACAGGACTTGGGGAGCGGCGGCCATAAAGCTACCCAGCAGGTAAGCACACAAGAAAACAGGAAAGAAGAGCCACGTCATGCAAGCGCAAGAAATGAATTCGCTGGACATCAACCAGATCAAGGAATACCTGCCGCATCGTTATCCGCTGCTGCTGGTCGATCGTGTCCTGCATTGGGAAGCCAACAAATCCATCGTCGCAATCAAGAACGTGACGATCAATGAAGAGTTCTTCAACGGCCATTTCCCGCACAAGCCGGTGATGCCGGGCGTCATGATGATTGAAGCGATGGCGCAAACTGCCGCGCTGCTGTCTTTCCTGTCGGCCGGCACCAAGCCCGATGAAAGCTCGGTGGTGTATTTCGCCGGCATCGACAATGCCCGCTTCAAGCGGCCGGTGCAGCCGGGCGACCAGTTGCGCATGGAAGTGACGCTGATCCGCGCCGCGCGCGGGATCTTCAAATACACCGCCCGCGCCACCGTTGACGGCAACCTGGCCGTTGAAGCAGAATTGATGTGCACGATGCGCAGCGCGCGGGACGCCAGCCAGCCGGCAGCCTGACCATGACAGTCATCCATCCAAGCGCCATCGTCGATCCCAAGGCGGTGCTGGACGACAGCGTCCACGTCGGCCCCTACAGCATCATCGGGCCGGACGTGACGATTGGCGCCGGCACCCGCGTCGGGCCGCATGTCGTGATCGAAGGCCATACGACGATAGGACGCGACAATGTGTTCTACCAGTTCAGCTCGCTGGGCGCGCCGCCGCAAGACAAGAAATACAAAGGCGAGCCCACGCGGCTGGAAATTGGCGACCGCAATACCGTGCGCGAATTCTGTACCTTCAACACCGGCACCGTGCAGGATGCGGGCGTCACCCGCCTGGGCAACGACAACTGGATCCTGGCCTATGTCCACCTGGCGCATGACTGCCAGGTCGGCAGCCATACGATTTTCTCTAACAACGCGACCCTGGCTGGCCATGTGCATGTGGGCGACCATGCCATCCTGTCGGGATTTGCGGCCGTGCACCAGTTCTGCAAGATTGGCGCGCATGCCTTCGTCGGCATGAATGCCAGCCTGTCGCAGGATGTGCCACCTTTCGTGCTGGCCGGTGGCACGCCGATCGCGGCGCGCGGCATCAATGTCGAAGGCTTGAAGCGGCGCGGATTTTCGCCGGAAGAAATCCAGGGCATTCGCAACGCCTACAAACTGGTTTACAAATCTGGCCTGACGCTGGAAGAAGCCAAGGCCGCCCTGGCGCGCGAAGAGGGCGACGATCCGGTCGCGGCGCCCCACATCCGTGCGCTACGCACTTTCCTGGATGGCGCAAGCCGTGGCATCGTCCGCTGAGCCGGCAGATCCGCGCTTTGCCTGGAGGATCAAGCCCGACCAGGCCGTGTCGATTGCCATGGTGGCCGGTGAAACATCGGGCGACTTGCTGGCTGGACGCCTGTTGTCCGGCCTGCGTCCGCGCCTGCCCAATGCGCGCCTGCATGGCATAGGCGGCGCGCACATGGCCCAATGGGGCTTTGAAAGCCAGGTGCCAATCGACAAGCTGGCCGTGCGCGGCCTGTTCGAGGTGCTGGCGCACTATCGCGAAATCAAGGGCATACAGAACGACTTGCGCGATCGTTTACTGGCGGCGCGTCCCGACGTGTTCATCGGCGTCGATGCGCCCGATTTCAACCTCGGCCTGGAGCGGCAACTGCACGACGCCGGCATACCGACCGTGCATTTCATCAGCCCCTCGATCTGGGCCTGGCGGGGTGGGCGCATCAAGGACATTGCGCGCGCCGTGTCGCACATGCTGGTGATCTTTCCGTTTGAAGAACAGATCTATCGCGATGCCGGCATACCGGTCACCTATGTCGGCCATCCGCTGGCCGAGGTAATACCGCTGGAGCCCGATGTCGCCGCCGCGCGCGCCAGCCTGGGACTGGCGGCCGATGCGCAAGTGCTGGCCATCCTGCCCGGCAGCCGCATGTCCGAGCTGCGCTACAACACCGTGACTTTCGTGCAGGCGGCAGCCTTGCTGTTGCAGCGCCTCCCAGGCCTGCGCCTGGTGGCGCCGATGGCCGGGCCGGCGCAAGCCGAACTGTTCCGCACGCTGCTGCGCAAGGAAGGCTTGTCCGACGTGCCGATACAGCTGCTTGATGGCCAGTCGCATGCCGCCATTGCCGCGGCCGACGCGGTGCTCGTGGCGTCCGGCACTGCCACGCTGGAAGTGGCGCTGTTCAAGAAGCCAATGGTGATTGCCTACAAGATGATGGCCGCTTCCTGGCAGGTGCTGCGCCACATGGGTTACCAACCCTGGGTTGGCTTGCCCAATATCCTGGCGCGCGAATTCGTGGTGCCCGAACTGTTGCAGCGTGCGGCCACGCCGCAAGCCATTGCCGATGCCTTGTCGCGCCAGCTTGAAGACGAGAACTTGCGCCTGCGCCTGCAGGACCGCTTCACGATGATGCATCACGATTTATTGCGCAACACTGCGGCGCTGTCGGCCGAAGCCGTGCTCGACGTGATGGCCGCGCATCCCAAGGCCGGACCCGCGAAGGCGGAGCGATGAAAAAGAAAACGCCGGTGCCGGGTTTGCCCCTGTTCGACTACAGCGATCCCTTCGTTTGCGGCGTGGATGAAGCGGGCCGCGGGCCGCTGGCCGGACCGGTGTATGCGGCGGCCGTCATACTGAATCCGGACAAGCCCATCGAAGGTTTGCGCGACTCCAAGAAGCTGAGCGCCGACCGGCGCGAAGAATTGGCCGAACAGATTCGCGCCTGCGCGCTGGCCTGGAGCGTCGCCAAATGCTCGGAAGCCGAGATCGACCGTTTGAACATCCTGCAAGCCAGCATGCTGGCCATGCGCCGCGCCATCCATGCGCTGTCGGTGCAGCCCAGCCTGGCGCTGATAGACGGCAACCGCTGCCCGGTGATCCGGGTGCCGAGCGAAGCCGTGATCGGCGGCGACGACTTGATACCCGCGATTTCAGCCGCCTCCATCCTGGCCAAGACTTCGCGTGATGCGGCGCTGATCAAGCTGCACCGCAAATATCCAGCGTATGGCTTCGACCAGCACAAGGGCTATCCGACTGCCATGCACCTGGAGCGCTTGCTGCAGCATGGCGTGTCGCCGGTGCATCGCAAATCCTATGCGCCGGTGCGCGCCGTGCTGGAAGGGTCGACGCGCATCGACATCAAGCTGATCGAGGGATTCGAGGAGTGAGCGTGAAGCACATCAGTTCGCGCGACAATCCGCAGTACAAGGCGCTCAAGAATCTGGTCACCAGCACCGCCGCCCGGCGCCGTGCCGGGCAGTGCGTGCTGGAAGGCATACACCTGTGCCAGGCTTACCTGGAGCAGGTCGGCTTGCCCGACACATGCGTGGTGGGCGAGGCGGCACTGTCCCATCCGGAAGTCGCGGCAATCGTGGATCGGTGCCTGGAGGGCGATGCCGCTTGCGTGGAATTGGGCGGCAGCTTGTTCGGCGCGCTGTCCCAGGTCGAGCACGGTATCGATTTGCTGTTCGTGATTGCCACGCCCGAAAGCGTGGCGCCGCCCATTCTCGATCGCTCGGCCGTGCTGCTCGATAATGTGCAAGACCCCGGCAATGTCGGTTCCATCCTGCGCAGCGCGGCCGCGGCCGGCGTGCGCACCGTGCTGTGCGGTCCTGGCACTGCTTTTGCCTGGGCTGGCAAGGTGCTGCGGGCCGGTATGGGCGCGCACTTTTCGCTGCAGATTGCCGAGAACGTCGACCTTGCTGCCGCAATCGAAACGGCAAAGCTGCCGGTGTATGCCACCAGTTCGCATGCGCAAGCCGCCATTTACGATCTCGACTTGCGCGGTGAAGCGGCGTGGCTGTTCGGCCATGAAGGGCAGGGCGTGGCGCCGGGCTTGCTGGCGCTGGCAACGAAGACCGTGTCCATCCCCCACCTCGGGCCGGTAGAGTCCTTGAACGTGGCTGCCAGCGCGGCAGTGTGCCTGTTCGAGCAAGTCCGGCAAAAATACCGGCCTGGCGGCGGCTGAGCCCCGAAAAGCTCCCTCCCTTTCAAGGGGAGGGCGGGGGTGGGGATGGGGTTGGCACCTGACGGTAAGTTGAACCGGCGTTAAGGCGCACCTGCAAAAGTGCGTTGACCCCATCCCCACCCTGACCCTCCCCTTGAAAGGGAGGGGATACCGTAGCTTCGATGGACGATGCAGGGCCCTGGAAAGCTCCCTCCCCTTGAAAGGGAGGGGACACCGTAGCTTCGATGGACGATGCAGGACCCTGGAAAGCTCCCTCCCTTTCAAGGGGAGGGCGGGGGTGGGGATGGGGTTGGCACCTAACGGTAAGTTGAACCGGCGCGGAAGCGAACCTGCAAACGTGCGTTGACCCCATCCCCACCCTAACCCTCCCCTTGAAAGGGAGGGGATACCGTAGCTCCGACAGACTTCGTAGGACCTTGAAAGGGAGGGGATACCGTAGCTGCGCTCGACTATGCAGGACCCCGAA
>JAQGMC010000133.1 GCA_028292545.1 Paucimonas sp. | reverse complement strand
CGAAGTCGCGACGAATTCCACCGCGCGCGAACCGGCGCCGCTGGCGGCGTCATAGCCGCCGCTGGCCACGTCCGGATTGTTAGGATCGGGCGTCAGGTCTGCGGCCCACGAGCTGTGCAAGTCGCCGGTCAGGAAGACGACATTGCTGACGGCAGCCCCGCCGGCGCCATTGGCCAGCATGCTGTAGACACGGTCGCGCGCCGGCTGGTAGCCATCCCACTGGTCGGGATTGACGAACACGCCGCCGCCATCCGCATTGCGGCCGGGAGTCAGCTTCAGTTGCGCGAACATCACGCCCTGGCCGACCAGCTTCCACTTCGCGGTGGATGTTTTCAGGCGCGTGGCCAACCAGTCTTCCTCGGCGGTACCGAGCAGGGTGCGGGTCGGGTCGGCCGAGGCATCGGTGCCGGTGAAGGTTGCGAACTGGGCATTGCCCTTCAACTGCTGCGAACGCGCGACCACGCGCTCTTCCAGCATCACCAGGTCGGCCAAGTCGCCGAGTGAAAAACTGCGGTTGTTGCGGCGCAGGTCGGTGGCGTCAGCCACGCGCGCCGGCATCCATTCATACCAGGCTTGCACCGCTGCCGCGACGCGCGCGGTCCAGTCGCCTTCCGCGCCGGGCGTGTGGTTGGTGGCGCCCCCGGACCAGGCATTGTCGGCGAATTCATGATCGTCCCAGATGGCCACCATCGGATGCTGGCGGTGCACTGCCTGCAAGTCGGCGTCGCGCCGGTATTGGGCATACCGCGTGCGATAGTCTGCCAGCGTCAGCGTTTCACGCGCCGGCTCGTAGGGCCGGACATTGCCAAAGTCACCCGGGGCGCTTTCGTAAATGTAGTCGCCAAGGTGCACCACCAGGTCCAGGTCAGCCCGCTCGGCAATGCGCGAATAGGCATTGAAAAAGCCTTGCGCCAGGCTGGCGCAACTGACAACCGCAATGCGCAGCCGGTTTGTCTGTCCACGCGGCAGCGTGCGCGTGCGTCCCACTGGCGAACGCACGCCCAGCGCCGAAAATCGGTAGTAATAGGTGGTGGCGGGTTGCAAGTTGGTGGCATCGATCTTCACCGTATGGTCGCGCGTGGCATCGGTGCTGGTGCGTGCCTGGAACACGACATCGGCCATGCCGGGGTCGCGACAGACGGTCACGTCGACTGGGACTGTTTGCGTGGGATCGGTCGTGACCCGGGTCCACAGCAGCACGCGGTCGGCAAGCGGATCGCCGCTGGCAACACCATGCTGGAATGGCGATCCTGGCTGGCTGCCGCCGCCACCAGTCGCGGCCGCGGCGGGCTGGGTGATCGGGTCGGAGCCGCCGCAGGCAGGTAGCCATGCACTCATCCCAAGACCCAGCAGCAGACCGCCGCTGCGCTTGAAAAATTCGCGTCGCGCCAGCTCGGTGCGGCGTTTCCTGCGTCGTGCGCTCATCTTCATTACCCCTGCATGAATTCCCCCCGGCGTCCCATGCGGCTGCCACATTAGTAGGACGGAACAGGCGCAGGCTTGCGGGTTCGCAAAGGCGATGCGTTGTGGGAAAAAAGGGGCGTTTTCGACTGCAGAAGTGATCGGCTACCGGCAGGTTGCGTTGGCGGCGAAGGATTTTATGCGACTGGAACTCATGCCCTTTCATGCAACGAGCGGTCAGCGATTCGATGGGCGGACTGAAGTTTCGCGCTCGCCATGAAAGTCTGCGCCTCCCCAAGTCCGACTGGACTGGCCCGGCCACCGCCTGCGTCGGGCGCGCGGCCCGCTTGCGAACGGTCCGTGACGGTTCACTCAATGTGCAGGGTTGTCCGCTTTGCTTTGCCGCAAGCGTGGCGCAGCGACCTGTACCGAAGTACAACCCGTACCTGAGTACGATTCTTTTCATCCCCCGCTTTGGATAAGGTGCAGTAACCAGGCTGCCCCGGTTGACGCCGACGAGCCCGCGAACCGCACTCCAACCTTAACCGTAGAGGGAACAACATGGCTTCGTACAACCGGGCAGACCTTGATTTCATCCTGGCGCAAATCCGCATCGCCGAGGCGCATGCCGCCGGAGAAAAGCTGGTGGACACCCTGCCCAACGGCCAGGTGCCTTGGGGCTTGCGTACGGTGGACGGCAGCTGGAACAACATCGACGTCAGCACCTACGGTTCATCCGACCACGTGTTCCCGCGCATGCTGCCGGCCGAGTTCAAGCCGGCCGAAGCCAATACCAGCTATGCGCAGAAATCCGGCCTGGTGTTTGACTCGCAACCACGCACGATTTCCAACCTGATCGTCGACCAGACCGATAACAATCCCGCCGCCACTGCCGCCGCCAACGGCACGCCCGGTTCGCAAACCGTCATCAGCCCGGGCCTGGATGGCCAATTCAATACCCCCGACGATGTCGCCGTCAACTTCATACCGAACGTGAGCGCGGACGTGGGCTTGACCGCGCCCTTCAATTCCTGGATGACTTACTTCGGCCAGTTCTTTGACCATGGCCTGGACCTGGTGGCCAAGGGCGGCAACGGCACCATCTTCATCCCGCTGCAGCCGGACGATCCGCTTTACGTGCCCGGCAGCCCGACCAACTTCATGGTGCTGTCGCGCGCCACCATGCAGCCGGGGCTCGATGGCGTGGTCGGCACCGCCGACGACGTGCATGAGCAAGTCAACAATACCTCGCCTTTCGTGGACCAGAACCAGACCTATTCTTCGCATCCTTCACACCAGGTGTTCCTGCGTGAATATCAACTGGTGGATGGCAAGCCGGTGGCCACGGGTCGCCTGATTGAAAACCGCGACCTCGGCCTGGACGGCAAGTTCGGCACGGCAGACGACGTGATGCTGGGCGGGATGGCGACCTGGAAAGTGATCAAGGCACAGGCGCGCGATGTGCTGGGCATAGAGCTGGATGACACCGATGTCTTGCGCGTGCCGCTGCTGGCGACCGACCCCTACGGCAACTTCCTCCCTGGCAGCAACGGCTTGCCGCAACTGGTGACACCCGGCGGCCTGTTGCAGGGCAACCTGGCGGCGCCAGTCGATGCATCTTCCGCTTTCGGCAGCGGCCACGCCTTCCTTGACGACATTGCCCACAATGCGGTGCCGATGTCGGGCAACACGGTCTTGCTGGCCGATGCCGACAATGTTGCAGGCGGCGTGGTTGCGGCCGGCCGTTATGACAATGAATTGCTGGACGCGCACTATGTTGCCGGCGATGGCCGCGTCAATGAAAACATTGGCTTGACCACGGTGCACCACGTATTCCATTCCGAGCACAACCGGCTGGCCGAGCACACCAAGGGCGTGGTGCTGCAAAGTGGCGACCTGGCTTTCCTGGCCGAGTGGCTGATGCCGGGCACCGTGCCGGACAGCTTCCCGCTGTCGCAGGTAGAAATCGACGGGCTGCACTGGAATGGCGAGCGCCTGTTCCAGGCTGCCCGCTTCGGCACGGAGATGCAGTACCAGCACCTGGTGTTTGAAGAATTCGCGCGCACGGTGCAGCCGCAGGTAGATGGCTTCCTGGCCCCCAATGGTTACGACCGCACCATCGATCCCTCGATCGTTGCTGAGTTTGCGCATACGGTGTACCGCTTCGGCCACTCGATGCTGACCGAAACCATCGACCGGCTCGACCCGAATTTCAACAGTAGCGAAATCGGCTTGATCGCCGCTTTCCTGAATCCGCTTGAATTCGCTGCCAGCGGCGACAATGCGCGCGAATCCGCCGGCGCGATTGTGCGCGGGCTGGTGCGCCAGGTCGGCAATGAGATTGATGAATTCGTCACCGAGGCGCTGCGCAACAGCTTGTTGGGCTTGCCGCTGGACTTGCCGGCGCTGAACATTGCCCGCGGCCGCGACGTCGGCGTGCCTTCGCTGAATGCGGCGCGGCGCGAATTCTATGAGATCACAGGCGACAGCCAGTTGAAGCCCTACACCAGCTGGGCCGACATGGTGCAGTACCTGAAACATCCGGAATCGCTGGTGAATTTCATTGCTGCCTACGGCACGCATGACAGCATTACCGACGCCGTCACCATGGCTGACAAGCGCGCCGCAGCCACGCTGCTGGTGCTGGGTGGCGCCGGCGAACCCGCAGACCGCCTCGACTTCCTCCACAGCACTGGTGACTGGGCCAGCGCCAGCAATGGCGTGACCAGCACCGGCCTGGATGCAGTGGATTTCTGGATCGGCGGCCTGGCGGAAGAAAAAATGCCGTTTGGCGGCATGCTGGGTTCAACCTTCAACTTCGTATTCGAAACCCAGCTTGAAGATTTGCAGAATGGCGACCGTTTTTACTACCTGGCGCGCACCGCCGGCCTGCATTTCGGCACCGAGCTGGAAAACAATTCCTTTGCCAAGCTGGTGATGTTGAATACCGACGTCACCCACCTGAACAATGTCATCTTCCAGACGCCTAGTTATACGCTCGAAGTCGACCAGTCGCATCAATACAATGCCGGCCTCGGCCATGCCGACCCGACCCACGCCAACCTGCTCACGCCCCTGGTCAGCCGCGACAATCCCCTGACGCCTGGCGCGGATACGAATTTCTTGCGCTATACCGGCGAAGACCATGTGGTCCTGGGCGGCACCGCTGGCCACGACATCATCATTTCCGGCGACGGCGACGACACGCTCTACGGCGACGATGGCGACGACCGCCTCGAAGGCGGCTATGGCAATGACGCCATCCTCGGCGGCGCCGGCGACGACATCATCCAGGACATGGGCGGCGACGACCGGCTTGAGGGCGGCGCCGGCAATGACGTGATCCAGGGCGGCAACATGATGGTGGGTGGCGTCGGCAACCTGATCCTGGGCGGCGACGGCAAGGATTTCATCATCACCACCGAAGACATTTCCACCACCTTCGGCGGCCAGGGCGACGACTTCATCCTCGGCGCCAAAACCAACCTGCCTGCCACCGGCAATGAAGGCAACGACTGGATCGAGTTCGGCACCCAGGATGGCGCACCCGGCGACAATTTCAGCCCCTTGCTCAATGACGATGTGAAGGGACACGACATCTTCATCGGCGGCGGCGGCTTCGATGAAATGATCGGCGAGGGCGGCGACGACATCTTCGTCGGCAGCGATGCCCAGGACAAGATGGATGGCATGTCCGGTTTCGACTGGATCACGTACAAGAATGAAGACCGCGGCGTCACCGCCGACCTGGCGCTGCCGACGCTGGCCCAGCCGCACGGCAACACGCCCAATACCAATACCGGCGCCGTTGTCGGTGGCGGCGCGGCCGGTTTGCTCGACCGGTTTGCCGAAGTCGAGGGTTTGTCCGGCTCGGCCCATGCCGACATCCTGCGTGGCGACGATGTGGACGCCGCCACCATCCTGACCCATGGCGCAGCCCTCGGCGGCGCCCTCACCGATGTGTCGCTGATCGATGGCTTGCAAAACCTGCTTGGCGCCGGCGCGACCGGTTTCGCCACCGGCAATATCATCCTGGGCGGCGACGGCAGCGATTTCATCGAAGGCCGCGGCGGCGATGATTTGATCGATGGCGACAAGTGGCTCAACGTGCGCATCAGCGTGCGCCAGAACAAAGATGGCAGCGGCCCTGAAATCCGCAGCGTCGACAGCATGGTGGAATTGATACCGGACATGATCGCCGGCCGCATCAACCCCGGCCAGTTGGTCGCAATGCGTGAAATCAAGGATGGCAATGGCGGCTTTGACACCGCCATCTACACCGGCGCGCGGGCCGATTACACGGTGCAGGTCGACACCCGCGGCACGCTGTCCACGGCAGACGATATCGTCACCGTCACCGACAGCGTTGCAGGACGCGATGGCAGCGACCGCCTCACTCATATCGAAAGGCTGCAATTCGCCGACCAGTCAATGACGCTGGCCGCCGGCAACAACAATCCGGTCGGCGTGCTGCAAATACTGGATGCAGCCAGCAACCTGGCCGACGCCACGCCCGCAACCGGCCAAACCCTGAAAGTATCGATTGCCGGCGTCACCGACGCCGACAATGCCGGCGGCGGCATCACCGGGCCCGTGTCCTACACCTGGCAAGTCGAACTGGTGCCGGGCTCGGGCGAATTCAGCGATATTGCATTGGCAGGCGGCGTGGAAGGCGTGTTGACTGCAAACGGCGCCAGCTTCACCGTCACGCCGGACGTGGCTGGCCTGGCGCTGCGGGTCAAGGCGATTTACCAGGATGCACAGGGCGTATCGGAAATGGCGTTTTCGCAGCCGACCGCTGCGGTGGCGGCTTCTGCCGCGCCGCCAGCTGCGCCCGTCACCGCGCCAGTGGATGTGGCGCCGGGCGGCGCCGGCATCCAGTTCGTGCGTTCAGACCTGGCTTTCATCCTGGACCAGATCCGCATTGCTGAAGCGCATGCGGCTGGCGCCGACCTGGCGTCGCTACTGCCCAACGAGCGCGCGGCAATGGGCTTGCGCACGGTGGATGGTTCCTACAACAACTTGCAACACCCGAATTTCGGCGCCGCCGACCATGCCTTCCCGCGGGTGACGCCGCCAGTCCTGGGCCAGGCTGAAAACACGCCCACAGGTTTTGGCCCGCCCGGTACCACCAGCTACCAGCAAACCAGCGGCAATGTCTTCGATTCGCAGCCGCGCGTCATTTCCAACCTGATCGTCGACCAGACCAACAACAACCCGGCAGCCGTTGCCGCCGCAGCCGGCACCGATGGCTCGCACATGGTGACCAGCCCCGGCCTTGACGGTGTATTTGGCACGGGCGACGACAAGCAGGTGAACTTCATCCCCAACCAGGCGCCGGACGCCGGCCTGTCGGCGCCCTTCAATGCCTGGATGACTTTCTTTGGCCAGTTCTTCGACCATGGCCTGGACCTGGTGGCCAAGGGCGGCAATGGCACTGTTTTCATTCCACTCAAGCCCGACGATCCACTCTACGTGCCAGGCAGCCCGACCAACTTCATGGTGCTGACCCGCGCCACAATGCAGCCCGGCGCGGATGGCGTGCTGGGCACGGCCGACGACGTGCACGAGCAATTGAACACGACCTCGCCCTTCGTCGACCAGAACCAGACCTATTCCTCGCATCCCTCGCACCAGGTATTCCTGCGCGCCTATGAAGTCGTCAATGGCGTGCCCAAGGCGACGGGTGAATTGATCGTCAACCGCGACCTCGGACTGGACGGCAAATACGGCACCGCCGACGACACGGTATTGGGTGGCATGGCGACGTGGAAAGTGGTCAAGGCCCAGGCGCGCGACGTGCTGGGCATTGACCTCACCGATGAATTCGTCGGCCGGGTGCCGTTGCTGGCAACCGACCCCTACGGCAATTTCATCCCCGGGCCCAATGGCCGGCCGCAAGTGGTGATGAAAGGCGTGGACGGTATTGGCAATACTGCCGACGACATCCTGGTCGAAGGCAATCCTGCAGCCCCGGTGTCGCTGGCCAATGCCTTGTTCATCGGCCACGGCTTCCTGGAGGATATTGCGCATGATGCGGTGCCGGTGCTGGTGGGCGGCTTGCTTGCCGCCGATGGCGACAGCATCCCCGGCCTGTCACAGCCGGGCCGCTATGACAATGAATTGCTGGACGCGCACTACATTGCCGGCGACGGCCGGGTGAATGAAAACATTGGCCTCACCGCCGTGCACCATGTGTTCCACGCCGAGCACAGCCGCCTGGTTGAGCAAACCAAGCAGATCGTGCTGCAAAGCGGCGACCTGGCGTTCTTGAAGGAATGGCTGTTGCCGGGCACGGCGCCGGAGAGTTTCCCCGTGACGCCCGCGGCGGTCGACGACCTGGTGTGGAATGGCGAACGCCTGTTCCAGACCGCCAAGTTCGGCACTGAAATGCAATACCAGCACCTGGTATTTGAAGAGTTTGCGCGCACGGTGCAGCCGAATGTGGATTTGTTCTTTGCACCGACCCAGGTGTACGACGTGAACCTGGATGCATCCATCGTTGCCGAGTTTGCCCACACCGTCTACCGCTTCGGCCATTCAATGCTGACCGAAACCATCGACCGGGTAGATGCAAATGGCAACAGCAATGAAATCGGCTTGATCGCAGCCTTCCTCAATCCACTTGAATTTGCCGCTGGCGGCACGGCCGAGGAAGCGGCTGGCGCCATCGTGCGCGGCGTCACGCGCCAGGTCGGCAACGAGATCGATGAATTCGTCACCGACGCGTTGCGCAGCAACCTGCTGGGCTTGCCGCTGGACCTGGCTGCAATCAACATGGCGCGCAGCCGCGACGTCGGCGTGCCCAGCCTGAATGCCGTGCGCCGCAGCATCTATGACGAAACCGGCGACAGCCAGTTGAAGCCCTACACCAGCTGGGCCGACATGGTGCAGTACCTGAAGCATCCGGAGTCAATCATCAATTTCATTGCCGCCTATGGCACGCACGGCAGCATCCTGTCGGCTACCACCACGGCAGCCAAGCGCGCTGCCGCGATGGACCTGGTATTTGGCGGCAGCGGCGCACCGGCCGACCGGCTTGATTTCATCAACAGCACCGGCGCCTGGGCCAGCAATGCAAACGGCGTAACCAGCACCGGCCTGGACAAGGTGGACCTGTGGATCGGCGGCCTGGCGGAAGAAAAAATGCCGTTCGGCGGCATGCTCGGCTCCACCTTCAACTTCATCTTCGAGAACCAGCTTGAGAAGCTGCAGGATGGCGACCGTTTCTACTACCTGGAGCGCACCGCCGGCCTGTCCTTCAATGCCGAGCTGGAGAGCAATTCCTTCGCCAAGCTGATCATGGCCAACACCACGGCCACGCACTTGCCGGGGCTGGTGTTCAGCGCCCAAGGATTCACGTTTGAAGTAGACCAGGCCAGGCAATACAACCCCGGCCTGGGCAGCGATGACCCGGTCGGCGACGACCCGTTGCAACCATTGGTGTCGCGCGACAACCCGGCCACCGCGGGCGCCGACAGCAACTACCTGAAATACAGCGGCGACCAGCATGTGGTGCTGGGCGGCAGCGCCGGCGGCGACATCCTCATCGCTTCCGAGGGTGACGACACCATCTGGGGCGACGATGGCGACGACACCATCGATGGCGGCTATGGCAATGACCAGCTGCGCGGCGGCGCCGGCGACGACATCATCACCGACCTCAGCGGCGACGACAATATCCAGGGCGGCGACGGCAACGACGTGATCCAGGGCGGCAATGGCATCAACCTGATCATCGGCGGCATGGGCAATGATTTCATCATCACCGGTGAGGATGGCTCCGAAGCCATCGGCGGCCACGGCAATGATTTCATCCTGGGCGGCAAGGCAAATGAGCAGGACATGGGCAACGAGGGCGACGACTGGATAGAAGGCGGCACCTCCGATGGCGCGCCGGGCGACAATTTCGACCCGCTTGCGCTGGATACCGTGATCGGCAATGACGTCTTTATCGGCCGCGGCGAGAACGACAAGTTCAATGCCGAAGGCGGCGACGACATCATGGTCGGCAGCGTCGGCATGGGCGACCGCTATATCGGTGGCTCCGGCTATGACTGGGCCAGCTTCAAGGATGATGCGCAAGGCGTCAGCATCGACCTGGCCGGCCGCTTCTTCGACCAGCCGCAGGTGCCTGGTTCAGGCGCCTCTGTGCTGACACGCATGGATGCAGTCGAAGGCCTGTCCGGATCAAGCCAGGCCGACATACTCGTGGGCGACGATGCCGATGCAAACGCCATCGCGGCAGCCGGCGCGCAAGGCAGCGTGCTGACCAATATCGCGCTGATCGACGGCTTGCAGGAATTCCTGGGCGCCAACATCAGCCGCTTTGACGCCGGCAACATCATCCTCGGCGGCGCTGGCAGCGACATCATCGAAGGCCGCGGCGGCGACGATGTGATCGACGGCGACAAGTGGCTCAACGTGCGCATCAGCGTGCGCGCCAATGCGAATGGAACGGGCGCGGAAATCAAGTCGGTCGACAGCATGGTGGACCTGGTCAGCGACATGCTGGCGGGCACCTACAAGGTCGGGCAACTGGTGATCGTGCGCGAGATCCGCGATTCCGCCGGCCCCGATTTCGACACTGCCGTCTTCAGCGGCAACCGCTCGGAATACGCAATCAATGTCGACACCCGCGGCACGGTCGATACGTCGGACGATGTCGTGAGCGTGGTCGATTCGGTTGTCGGGCGCGACGGCAGCGACCGCCTGACCCATATCGAACGCCTGCAATTCGCCGACACAGAGCAAGTGTTGGTCACTGGTTTGAATGCTGCTCCGGTGGGTGCGCCAACCATCAATATCAGCGCGCCTTCGGTTGGCCAGCGCATCACGGCTTCGATTGCAGGCGTGACCGACGCCGACAATATCGGCGCAGGCAACGCAAGCGG
The DNA here is from genome assembly GCA_028292545.1 of Paucimonas sp. Taxonomy (GTDB): domain Bacteria; phylum Pseudomonadota; class Gammaproteobacteria; order Burkholderiales; family Burkholderiaceae_D; genus Lacisediminimonas. Next base: position 35,927 of record JAQGMC010000133.1, on the reverse strand, counting down.
CGCGGTGAACAGCACCGTGGCCTGGTACTGGCAGGCAGAAACGGTTGCCGGGGCCGGCGACTTTACCGACATACTGGTGCTGCAAGCCGGCGAGGAAAGCCGTGTCACCGGCCCGTCATTCACGGTCACGGCCGACGTGGCAGGCTTGGCACTGCGGGTGCGGGCTGTGTACAAGGATGCGCACGGCGTGCTGGAGCAAGTGCATTCCGGCGCCACCGCAGCCGTCAACAACCCGCCAGTTGGCACAGTCAGCATCAGTGACACCACGCCCACCGAAGGCCAGGCCCTGGTTGCCAGCGCCGCCTTGAGCGATGCCGATGGCATTGCCAGCCCGCTGGCTTTCCAGTGGCAAGTCGGGAATGGCCTGGCCTTCACCAACATTACCGGCGCCACCGCAGCCAGCTTCACGCCGCAACAGGCGCAGGTGAACCAGCAATTGCGCGTGGTGACGACTTATACCGACGCCAACGGCCGGCTGGAGACGGCGTTTTCAACGCCAACCACGGTGGTGGGCGACCTTGTGATCGGCACCGGCGCTTCGGAAACCATCAATGGCACGGCTGGCCAGGACAACCTGCAGGGCCGCAATGGCAATGACTTGATCAACGCACTGGCCGGCAATGACTTGCTGCTGGGTGAAGGCGGCAACGACACGCTGGCCGGCGGCCTGGGCGCCGACAGCATGGTTGGCGGCATCGGCAACGACACTTATGACGTCGACAATGCCGGCGACATCGTGACCGAAGCCGCAGGCGAGGGCACGGACACGGTGCACAGTTCGCTGGCGGCATATGCACTGGCGGCCAATGTGGAAAACCTGGTCATCACCGGCGGCGCGGCATCGGTCACCGGCAATAACCTGGCGAACCTGGTCACCAGCGGCGCCGGCAATGACACCATGGCGGGCGGCGCGGGCAACGACATCTACGTCGTCAACCAGGCCGGGGACGTGGTGGTTGAAGGCGCAGGGCAGGGCACGGACATGGTGCGCACCAGCCTGGCAAGCTGGACCCTGGCCGCCAATGTCGAGAACCTGCAATACACCGGCGGGGCGACCAGTTTCAACGGCATTGGCAACGGCACCGCCAATACCATCTGGGGCGGCGAAGGCAATGACTTGCTGGATGGCGGCGCTTCCGGCGATCGCCTGGTCGGCAACGGCGGCAATGATGTGCTGATCGGTGGCACGGGCGCTGACACGATGGAAGGCGGCGCCGGCGACGACCATTACGCCGTCGACCTGGCAGCCGACGTGGTGACCGAGCTGGCTGGCGGCGGCACGGACACGGTGCAAGTCTCGCTCAGCAGCTACACCCTGGGCGCGAATGTGGAGAACCTGGTCTTTACCGGCAGCGGCAATTTCACCGGCACCGGCAATGGCCTGGCCAACAGCATCATCGGCGGTGGCGGCGCGGACAGCATCAATGGCGGCGCTGGCGCCGACACCATGACGGGCGGCGCCGGGAACGATTTCTACACCGTCGACAACATCGGCGACGTCGTGGTGGAACTGGCTGGCGAAGGCGCCGACCAGATCTCGACGGCGCTGTCTTCGTGGACCCTGGGCAGCTTCATTGAAAACCTGCGCTATACCGGCCTCGGCAATTTCACCGGCATGGGCAACACCACGTCCAACACGATCTGGGGCAATAACGGCAGCGACTTCCTGTGGGGCGGCGCCAGCGCGGACCGGCTGTTCGGTAACGGCGGCAACGACACGCTGGAAGGCGGCACCGGCAATGACACGATGGATGGCGGCACCGGCAACGATCACTTCTTGTTTGGCGCCGGTTTTGGCAACGACATCATCGCCGCCTTCGATGCCAATCCCGTTGGAGGCCAGGACCGGCTCGACATCGCAGGCCTGGGCATTACCGCTGCCAGCTTCGGCGGCGCGGTCGCCATCACCCAGGTCGGCGTCGATACCCGGGTCCAGATCGGCAGCAATTCCATCACGCTGCTGGGCATGGACGATGCTGAAATAACGATGAATGACTTTTTGCTGGCGCCGTAAGAAGGCAGCACGGGAAGGGGAAGGGGAGGCCACGCGCCTCCCCTTTTTTTATCGCTGCGCTGGCAGGGAGTGAATCCGGGACGGGTGCACTTCGCTTGCCGTAACTGCCGCTTCGTCCGGTTCAAACCGGCGCACGCGCGTAACTGGCGGTCAGCATTTCCCACTGATGCCCTTCCGGCTGATTCCAGTAAACCATCTTGCCGCCGTAATCCGTGTTGACTTTCAGGTCTTGCGGTCCGCGTACCGAGCTGCGAAACGGCAGGCCGGCAGCCTTGAGGCGGGCCAGGATGGCATCGAACTCCGCATCGCTGACCCGGAAGCAGAAATGCGCGACCGGGAACGGGCCCGGGTCGTGGATGAAGTCCAGCGTCAGTCCATCGTTTACATAGACGGGCGAGAACGGGCCGATGCCGGATTCGGACCAGCGCACGCCGAGCAAATCGCCCAACTGCCGGGCCGCGGCGCGCGGGTCGCGTGCCGATACGATGAAGTGATCAAGTTGTATGGTCATGCCCTGAGCCTTTTGAAAAACCTGCGTCCAGTCGCTGGCCGATGATGCTGGAACCGCGCCCCGGCATTGCTGTCGCAATCTCGTCAGGCGCCGGGGGCGCTTGCTCATCCGGGCAGGCGGGCCGGCTGGCTATTCGCAGATGCAACTTCAATCCACAGTCTTGCCCCAAACTTTCGCAGCGGACGAGCTTGCGCCCATGGTGGGCGCCATCGATCCGGTTCCCGGCATGGATTTCGAACGGCTGTTGCGCCTTGCAGCGCGCACAGTCGGCATGCCGATGGCGGCGATTACGGTCGTCGAAGGCGAACGCCATACCGCGCCTTATACGGTGGGAATGGAAAATCCGCGCCATACCGTTTATCTCTGTGCGTATGCAATCAAAAGTAATGACCTGGTAATCATAGCCGACACCCTTGCTGACGCCCGCTCTGCGGGCATGGATGTAGTGACCGGCCCGCCGCATATCCGGTTCTACGCCGGCGCGCCGCTGATTTCCCCGACCGGGAAAAGGCTGGGAACGTTCGCGGTGATGGATACGCAAGTGCGTGTGCTGACGCAGCAGCAAAGGGACGACATAAAAACCTTCGCCCATCAAGTGATGGTGCACCTGGAATTGCGCAACCAGCGCGAAGAGCTGCATGAGCATGCGCGCAACCTGCAGCAGGCACATCGCCTGGCACGCCTGGGTAACTGGAAGTGGGAGCGGCACACCGACCAGCTTTCCTGGTCGCCGGAACTGTACCGGCTGTTCGGACGCAGCCGGGCCGAACCGATCGGCAAGCCGGACAATTTCCTGCGTCATATTTGCCCCGACGACCGCGAGCGCGTGTCGACGGTGCGCAGGCGGGCACTTGAAAGCCGCTCGACCTACGAGCTGACCTACAACATCTACCGGCCCGATGGCGAAAGCCGCTGCGTGCGCGAACGCGGCGAACTGGTGCTGGACCATGACGGCCATGTCGTTGGCATGGCGGGCTATGCGCAAGACATCACGGCCTCGACCGAAGCTGAAAAGAAGCAGCGTGAGATCACGGCCTTGTTCCAGTCCGTGTTCGAGCAAGAAGCGGTTGGCATCACGCTGACGCGGATGGATGGGAAATTCATCCAGGTGAACAAGCGGTTTGCATCGCTTCTCGGCTATACACCGGAGGAACTGGAACAGGTGAGCTTCCAGAGCGTAACCCATCCGGATGACCTGGTTCAAGACCTGGAGAAGCTGGCCGCTCTCGAGCAAAAAAAATACGAGACCTACACCCTGGAGAAGCGCTTCCTGCACAGGAACGGCTCGCCAGTATGGGCGAACCTGACCATATCGGTTCATCGCGATGCCGAGGGCAGGCCACTGCATTACATTGCGATGGTGGAAGACATCGTGGCGAAGAAGCAGGCCGAGTCCGAACTTGCAAGCCAGCAGCGACTGACCAGCGAAATCATTGATGCGCTGCCTTTGAATGTTTACCTGAAAGATGCCGAGGGCCGCTACCTGCTGTTCAATGAAGAAGCGGCGCGCGCCCTCGACATCTCCAAAGGCGGCGCAATCGGAAAAACCGATTTCGACCTTCTTCCCGAACCGATTGCCCGGGCCATCCGCGAAAAAGACCAGCATGTGTTGCTGACCAAAGCGCAGACGGTTGAGGAAGCCACGCTGATAAGCCAGGGCGAAGAGCGGGTCATGATTGCGGGCCGCAAGGCGATCCAGTCTGCGGACGGCGCGCCGCGGCTCTTGGGGTTTGCGCTGGACATCAACGATCGCAAGCAAAGCGAGTTGCGGGCCCAATACCTGGCCAGCCACGATGCCCTGACCGGCTTGCCGAACCGGGCGCTGCTGCAGGACCGGCTGGACCAGGCGATTGCACGCGCGCGTCGATCGGGCCGGCTGATCGCCATCATGTTCCTCGACCTGGACCGCTTCAAGCTTGTGAACGACAGTTTCGGCCACAAGAGCGGGGATTGCCTGCTGCAAGTGATGGCAGCCCGGCTCCAGGGCGCGGTTCGCGAAGGCGACACCGTGGCGCGCCTGGGCGGCGATGAATTCGTGATCCTGCTGGAAGACCTGGGCAGGGCGGCCGAGGCGACCCGCGTTGCCGAGAATGTGCTGGCAGCGCTGTCGCGCCCGGTCGACTTGAACAACCATGAACTGGTGGTGACCACCAGCGTGGGCATCACGATCAGCCGCAAGGATCCGGTGGATTCCAACAGCCTTTTGCGCGAGGCGGACATCGCGATGTATCACGCAAAGGCGGAGGGTGGGAACCGCCTGCATTACTTCGATGCGCAAATGAACCTGCGCATCTTTGAGCGCCTGCTGATGGAAAACGGATTGCGGCGCGCGCTGGAGTGCCAGGAACTGGTGTTGCGCTACCAGCCTTTCGTGGATTTGAAGACCGGCATGATTGTCGGCATGGAAGCGCTGGTGCGCTGGAACCATCCGGAAAAAGGTTTGCTGGGGCCGCATGAATTCATGTCGATAGCAGAAGAGACGGGCCTCATCATCGCGCTCGGCGAATGGGTGCTGCGCGCCGCTTGCCAGCAGCAAAGGGCGTGGAGCGCAAAAGGGTTGCCCGACTTGCGCATCTCAGTGAACCTGTCGGCCAAACAATTCGGCCCGAAAAACCTGGTGAAAATGATCCAGTCAGTGCTGGCCGAGACTGGCATGGACCCGTGCTTTTTGAAGCTGGAGATTACTGAAACGGAGCTGATGCAAGACTTGGCGCGGGCCAATGATTGCCTGCTCGAAATCGCCGCCATGGGCATCGAACTGCCATCGACGATTTCGGCACCGGTTATTCCAGCCTGAGCGTGCTGAAGAACCTGCCGATCGACACCTTGAAGGTTGACCGCTCGTTCGTGATGGATGTGGCGACCGATGCCAACGATGCCGCCATCGTCAGCGCCACCATTGGCCTGGCGCATACGATGGGTTTGCAAGTCATTGCCGAAGGCGTCGAAAGTTCTGTGCAACTTTCTTTCCTGGCGGCGCACCAGTGCGACCAGGGCCAGGGATATTTTTTCAGCCCACCCGTTTGTGCAACCGAAATGGAAACGATGCTGCGTGCCGGCCAGCCCTTCATGCTGCCGCAGCGGCTGCCAGGGTGCGACACTGCGCCGGTCTCGGGGGCCGTGAGCAGGACCGGGTGAGGGTCGCTGCGCGCGCCGGGCGCGGGGCAGGGCGTTCAATTGCGGGTATGTTCCGGCGGCACGTTGGCGCTGCCGGCGGGGCAGCGTTGGCTATCACATCGTCCTTTACCTGCACCGCGGTTGATCAATGCCGCACGCAGGCTGGCCAGATCAAAGAAAATACTCGGTTGCGGCGAGCACGCCTGCAAACCGGCCAGCCCAGGGCGTTGCGGGAAGCAAGCGTGGCCGTCTTTCCGAAAAAGAAACACAAACACGCCCTTAACAGGAGAAACAGATGAGCCAGTACCAGATTGCGGTTGTCGTAGGCAGCCTGCGCAAGGATTCCTTCAACCGCCAGCTTGCCAATGCGCTGGTCAAGCTGGCGCCGGCCGAATTCAGCCTCAAGCAGCTGCAAATCGACGATCTGCCGTTGTACAACCAGGATGACGATGGCAAGCCGGCTGAATCTGTCAAACGCTTGAAAGCCGAGATCACGGCTGCGCAGGGTGTTTTGTTTGTCACGCCCGAATACAACCGGTCCGTTCCCGGCGTGCTCAAGAATGCGATCGACCACGCCTCGCGTCCCTACGGCCAGAGCGCCTGGGCCGGCAAGCCGGCTGGCGTGATCGGCGTGTCAGTCGGCGCGATCGGCACCGCCATTGCGCAACAACACTTGCGCAATATGCTCGCTTACTTGGATATGCCCACCTTGGGCCAGCCGGAAGCTTTCCTGCAGGCGAAGGAGGGTTTGTTCGACGCATCCGGTGGAATCGGCAACGAGGATACGAAAAAGTTTGTGCAGGGATGGATGGATGCTTATGTGGGGTGGGTAAAGCGGCATGTGGGTTGAGCCCGGGCGGGGAGGGCGGGGCTAAAGTGCCGCCGGGTGGTGGGTGACGTCTTCCTCACCCTCTCTTGTTATAAGATACTTAAATGGCCGATAGCGGGCGGAATTCGCTCTATCGGCCATTTCTATGTCTATTATTTGCCGGATGATTTTGACAAACATGACTCGACTGATTGCGGACAGCCTGGAGATTATCTAGTCGACCCACCTGGGCGCGCGCTTCAAGCGGCTGAACCAGACCACGCGGCCCACGCTGCCCAGGCGGCCCAGGCAACAAGCAGCCATACGCTGATGACAAAAACCACGCCCCAGCGGGTTCGCGGTTTTTCACCTTCGCGGCGCATCCAGTCGTCGGCGCGCTGGCGCGAGCTTTGCAATACCTCAGCCGGAAGCAGGCGCACCGCGAGCCAGATCAGCATCGGCAGCAAGATGACATCGTCCAGGTAGCCCAGCAACGGGATGAAGTCGGGCACCAGGTCTATCGGGCTCAGGGCGTAGGCCACAACCAGCACGGCCAAAGCTTTCGCCAGCATGGGCGTGGCAGGGTCTTTGCAGGCAAACCAGAGCGTGACGCCGTCGCGCTTGATCTTGCACGCCCAATTGCGCAGGGACTCGGTGAGTGGCATAGCGTGGAATCAGGAAGTTGCCGGGCCAGCCGAGCGTAACAGGAGAAACGATCGCTGAGCCATCCCTGTCCGGACGCGTCGAAGCGCGGCGCTAACCGAAAGTGAAGGCAAAAAGCTGCACGCCAGGATCGCTGAATTCGATCTCGAACTGCCTGTCGGCGATGGCCGTTTGCTGGCGGATCAACTGATACAGGCGCGGCGCGCCCACCGTGCCCATGCCTTGTTGATCAAGGTCCATCCCGCCTTGCTTGCCTGGCGGCTGGCCGTCGAGATAAACGCGAAAGCGCGCGGGCTTGGCGTCTACGGCGGGAGCCATCACCAGGTGCAGGTCCCTGGCGTGGAAACGGCAGGCCAATCGTCCACCCGCCCGATTCAGGACGGTGGCGTTGGTGCCCATGGTCCAGTCGCCTGACAAGGCCCACTGATTGCACCGCAATGAAGGCGGCATGACGTAGCTGCGCGCAGCGTTCAACAAGCCACCGCCGGGCGACGCGAAATTTTCGGTGCGCTCGTATCCCAGGTAATTCTCGGGCGACTTCAGAGAGCGCCAGTCCGCCTGGACGCCCCAGCCCTGGGTATCGGGCGTCACCAGTTCCGTGTCCGCCTTTCCCAGCGCCTTCTGGATCATTCTTTCAGTCTGCTCGTAGCCACCTTCGCCGAAGTGTTGATGCTGCATGCGTCCGCTTGCATCGAACAGGTAAAGCGCGGGCCAGTACTGATTGTTGAAGGCGTTCCAGACCGCCTGCTTGCTGTCGACGGCGATCGGGTAGCCGATGCGCAAGCTCTTCAGCGCCCGCTGCACATTGGGCGGTTCTTTCTCGAACTGAAATTCCGGCGTGTGTACGCCAATCACCGTCAGCCCCTGCGGCTGATACTTGTCGGCCCAAGCCCGTACCCAAGGCAGCGAACGCAGCCAATTGATGCAGGTGTACGTACAGAAGTTGACCAGCACTACTTTGCCTTGCAGCGCATCGGCGTTCAGCGGTGACGTATTGATCCAGCCGGTCGCGCCCTGGAAAGAGGGCAGTTGTGTGCCCGAGGCCACGGGCCAAGGCGTGGCCAGGGCCAACTGACTGGCAGCAAGGCTTGCCCCTGCTAGGCACAAGCGGCGGCGATGATGGTCGACATGTTCTGGCATGACGGGAAGCCTCGAATGAAGAAGGCAGGAACAACTTCGAATGTCATTTTACATAATACAGATTATGCGTCTTTTGGTATGGCACTCAAAGGCCGCAGTGACCGGTGGTTGTAATGAAAAAAGTCTGTCTGGACGAAATAAAGTCTGTCGGAACCTAGCTCGCTTTGACGAAAAGTTGATGACATTTCGGACCAAAGTTGCCTACATTCGCGACCATATGTTGACACTTCTCGGGTTTTCGCTTAAGTGCCGACATATCGTCGCAGACGCGTTACGAAAGCTAAGAATGAGAACGGAACGCCCACTGTCTTTTGTGCCGGTAACAAGAAAGCAAAAGCTCCTCAGAAGCTTCAGTTTGTAAGTCGAGCGCGCAGAATAAATTGTATGACCTACCAGTCCGGCCCTGGCGGTGTCCTCTGGAGAATCATCGGGGAAAAGCACTCACTCCGCTCTTTTCATCTCGCGATCAGTCCACGTCACTCTGATCACGATTAACAGCCCGATACCCCGCCAGATCTCAGGCGTTCCGTTTCGATCAGCTCCCGCATAGCCGGAATATAATCAACGGATAAAGCAATTTCGGCCGCCACCCCTCCTCCTCTTGTACTGACAGCTCGCGCCGAACGCCAAAGTAGTCGTCCTGGAACGCCTTTAATTTCTTCCGATTCGCGGCTTTGGTCGCCGTGCCGGAGGGAGGCGGGTGCAGTAGGCGGCTAAAGTGCGTCTGGATGCGGTGAAAAGAGATAAGGCCAACCGTTAGCGGAAGGTTGGCCCGAAACCCTGCCGCTTTACATGCGCGCTTCCTCTGTCGTCGGATCGATTGTCCGCTTAATCGCGGCAATGCTGTTCGCCGGGAATCCGCCCATCTCCGCGTGGTCACGGATCATTTGTTCGTTGGGAGCGATGTAGACGCAGTAAATCTTATCGCTGGTGACGAAACTTTCTTGCCACTGGATGTCCGGCCCCATCTGTCGCAGGACATCGCAGGACTTCTGCGCGATGCTTTGGAAGTCTTGCTCTGAGAGGTTTCCGGCGCCAGGCAGCTCCCGCTCTATGACATATTTCGGCATGACTTGTCTCCTTTTCTGTAGGAGCCGACCCTCTTGAAGGGCGCGCTCCCATTGATAGTAGGCATGGGGTGCGAGGAGCGGGCCATCCCCCGACATAGGAAGACTGATTCAGATCAAGGGCAGACGACCTGGCTCACCCCATGACGACCACCGGCGGCGGGTTGTCTAGCTGCTTTTTCATAGCGGGAAGGGCCAAGACTAGACAACCTAGACATCACTTCTAATAAAGGAGAGAGCAGTAGCTGCGTGCGCAGTGGCTCTGATGCACTCAGCAACTCCCGGTAGAAGTTCCGTCGTTATTGAGGTCTAGGTTGTCTATCGGCCTGAAACCCGCATGGATGCTGGGTTTCAGCCGTAGACAGCCCCACCTTGCTAGACGGCACCGTACTGACACCTTAGCAAGGCTGCTTGAGTGTGACCCATTCGACCTGCGACTGTTCCGGAAAGGTAAGAGTCTGCGGCAGGTTAACGGGGAAACCGTCAATGTGCTCTCGGAAACCTCGGAATCCCTGTAGGGTTCTAAACGGCCGTGCCAACACCGGGCTGGTTCACTGCCGCCCCGTTTTCCGCACTGATGTTCTACGCGCTCGCCTCCTTGCTGGACTCATTCGGCATGGACCACCCCTTGCCGAGCTGAAGAACGACCACCTTGTTTTCAGGACCGCGACTGCCTCGGTGGCCTCGCGGCATGCGAGCAACGGCGGCAATGGAAGAAGACCACGGTTTTTGCACGGCGCGTTTCATCAATCAGGCAACGGGGTAAAAAATGTGTTCGAATCTGCGCCTTGCTCCAGTTCGCGTCTTTTGTGAAACCATTCCAGGAATGCGGTGCCATTCATCGGCCTGGCAATGAAATAGCCTTGCGCCATGTCGCAGCCGAGTTGGCGCAAAAGAGCAAAGTCCGCCCCCGTTTCTACCCCCTCTGCCACCGATGCGATGTTGAGCTTCTTCGCCATGTTAAGACTGGATTCGAGAATCACCCGAGCGGATTGCTGTTTCGCCGCGTTCATGACGAAGGATTGGTCGATCTTTAGCTCGGTGAATGCAATCCGGGTCAGCTGCTGCATGGAAGAGTAGCCAGTCCCGTAATCGTCGATTGACAAGCCAAAGCCCTGCATGCGCAGTCGGGCCAGATTTTCCAATGCTTTAGCGACTTCTACTGTTGCAGCAGATTCCGTCACCTCCAAGATCATGTGGTGTGGCTCAACCCGCTGGTTGCGCACGAGATTTGCAACGCGATCGGCGACCTTAACATCGCCAAGCGACATGAGTGAAAGGTTCACCGAGACGGTGGCGTCCACACCGGTTGCGCGCCACTCCTTGGAAAATGCCGCTGCCTTACGCAGCATGACCCATGTAAGTTCATCGATGAGGCCGTTGTCTTCGAGCAGTGCAATAAATGCGGAAGGTGCGATTAGACCGTACTTCGGGTGCCGCCAACGTGCAAGCGCTTCTGCGCCTATGACTTGCCCAGTGACTAGCTCGATCTTTGGTTGAAAGAAAGGCTCGAATTCGTCGTTTTCCAATCCCGCTACAATCTGGTCAAGTGAGAATGCTAGGGGCGCCGGGCGGACCGGCTCCAACCGTGTCAGTTGATGGAGCCTGATGAGAGGCACCAGCTTTTCTGCGGTGAGTGGTTTTTCGATGACGCCCAGCAGATTGACGCTGTACTCCTCAGTCATGGTCGCCACTGAGGCGAGCAACTTTGGTTCAAGCGCACTTGCGAGAATTACCGACACACGCCTGCCCGTTTCGCCCAGATGGCGGACGAATTCCATGCCGTCCATGCCAGGCATCTCTAGATCGCTGATAACAATGTCGATCTGAACGTGCGGGTCGTGAGCGAACTGCAGCGCAGCGTTACCGTCCGCCGCTTCGTTGACGTGCTCAGCACCGAGACCCGCAAGTATTCTCGCCAACTCTTGCCGCTGGAACGGATGGTCCTCAAGGATTAGAAAGTTGATGTCGGCAATCGACATGTCGGTTCCATTCATCGCTGAACTCGCTTGTTCGGTCCCCGTCTGCGGCCCCTGAAGAGAGGCAATGTAGGCGTTCAGGCGCATCCATTCGTGATCGAACGCCCTCATATCGGGCTCAACCGTCTTCCAGTCCCCATTTCGGCTCGCATGCGCGATGCGTTCGCACAAGGTGGCAAACCCCAGCGCACCGACCATTCTGCTGGCACCAACCATGCGATGGGTCGCACGCGCGACCTGTGCAATGTCGCCCGCAGCCACGCCGTCCATGAGCATGATTGCGTCGTCGTCATTTGCGCTCCGAAAGCCGGTAAGGATATCGCGCTCGGTCGCTGCTTCGCCACCCGAGATCCCGGCGAGGACCGAACGATCAACGGGGGCGGCCATCGTCGCCGCCGCGAGACGATTGCCTTCAACCACGAATGACTCTGCGTTCTCGTCCGGGATTGGTAGCCATTGATCCAATTTTTTTAGTAACTGCGCCAGCTCCACCGGCTTTACCAGATAATCGTCCATGCCGGCGGCAAAGCAGTTCTCGGCTTCACCTTCCAGCGCGTTGGCCGTACAAGCCACAATCGGGACACGTCTGCCACTGTTCCCGGCCTCAAGCGCGCGAATATTGCGCGTCAGTTCGTAGCCATCCATGTCCGGCATGTTGCAATCGGTGATGACCATCCCGAATCGACCCGACCTCCACTTGGCCAATGCTTCGACACCGTTTTCCGCCGTCTCCCCGTTGTAGCCCAGTACGTGCAGTTGCCGCATCAGGAGCGTGCGGTTAGTCGGATGGTCATCCACCAACAGCACCAAGGTCTTTTCCATCTCGGACTGCGCAATACTCGGCGCCGTGCGGCGCGCACCCTTCTCGCTCGAAAGCAGATCGTGCGTACTTTCCGTTTTGCCCTTCGGGATATCCTTGGCGTCGGCAATCGCCAACGACAAAGTGAGGATCATCGTTGTGCCGCGGCCAAGTTCACTCACCATTTCTATCGAGCCGCCCATCAACTCGGCGAGCCGTCGGCAGATCGTCAGCCCAAGTCCAGTGCCGCCGAATCGTTGTGCCGTGTTGGCCGCACCCTGGCTGAACGGCTGAAACAGCCGCTGCTGGTTCTCGAAGGAAATGCCGATGCCCGTGTCCTGCACAGAAAACCGTATGCGGTCTACTCCGTTGGCTCGCCCGATCAGTACCGCCCGGATTTCGATTCCGCCTTGGAAGGTGAATTTGAGCGCGTTGCTGACCAAGTTGTTGAGGATCTGACGCAATCGCAATGAGTCGACCAGCACCGCAGGGCTGATCTGCGGGTCCGCGCTGCGCTTAATTAGCAAATTTTTGCTGCTGGCGCTACCGGAATATATGTTGTGAATGTCCTCGATAACGTCTTTGATCGAGGCGGGTTCAGGGCGAACGTCCAGTTTTCCTGCCTCAATCTTTGAGAAGTCGAGGATGTCATCGATGATCCGCACCAGCGACCTGTTCGATTCACGCACGATCCCTAGCGTCGTTCGCTGCTCGGCGTCGAGCTGCGTCAGGCTAAGGATCTCAAGCATGCCGAGCACCCCGTTCATGGGCGTTCTTATCTCGTGGCTCATGGTGGCGAGAAAGGTCCCCTTGGCGCGATTTGCTGAATCGGCTTCTTCCTTGGCCAGGAGCAGGGCTTGCTCAACCTTATGGCGTGCATCCATCTCACGGCGGACACCGATAAATAGCGCGATGAAGCCAAGTGCCGCCGCCACTAAGGTAAGTAAGAGTGAAGCCAACACCCGGTAGCGGGTGTTTGATAGGGCGGCTTCGCGACTCACCAGCAGCTTTTCCTCAACGTCGTCCATGTGGCGGACTGCGGCGAGGATCGCATCCATCGTCCGCAAGCCTTCGCCTTCGGCAACCAAGCCCCTCGCGGCTTCAAAGCCCCACTGCTGATACAGAGATATACCGTACCAGAGTCGATCATGAATCCGCTCGATGAGCGGGCCTAGCTTTTCCAGGTTTCCTACTTGTTCAGGGTTGTCAGTCACAAGGGCGTAGAGTGCCGCATGCTGCTCGGCCACTTCCACAATCAATCGCCCAAAATCCTTGAGCTGGGACGTCTGTCCGGTGATGAGATAATTACGCTGGGCCGACTCTGCATCGGACATCGTCCCGTAAAGATGGGCCAATTTGATGCGCACCTCATGGGTGTGGGAAACCCACTGCACGGTGGTGGTCGACTCGGCTAGGGTATGGTAGGTAATTCCCGCACTTGCAATGAGCAGGGCCAACCCGGCGATAAAACCGGCGAGGATCTTCACTTCCACCGACGCGAGGCCTAATTGCCGGTGTCCTTGTGTGCAAGTGGATTGGAAAACCTTTAGCAGCGTTCCACTGCCGAGCAAAACCAACGCGGCGGCTGTATTGATCGCGACGGGTGGCAGCCAGCGATCGGTCACCAACTCAGATGCGTTCCAGATGTACCCCAACAGTCCCAGTACGCCAATGCTGGTCGTTACCGTTGCGGCCATGGCCGCCAATGTGCGAAGGCGAGGCTGAGGATAGATTGCGAGTGCCAACCCGAGGCTGGAAAAAGCTGCGCCGGCATAGAGAGACATCCGACTACGGATGACATTGTAGGTGCCGCCGGTGTCTCGAAACAACAGTTCGTCGATACCCAAGTTCATGCCAAAAAGATACTGCCCCAGTGTCGCAAGACCGACCAGGCATACGACTAGGCTGAGGGTGAAGCGCACGAGCTTGGTCAAGTGTCTCAGTGCCGGCGCAACATCGATGGCAGACAGGAGCAAAACGCTTCCTGCCATAATCAGCGCCACTGCAGTGTTGGCCTTCATCTCCACGGCGCCGGGCAAGACGCTTTTGAGTAAGGAGATATCAAACATCGATCCGGCAAGCGCGGCACCCCCCAACAGCATCGATAGTACGGATCCAACTTGAATAAATCGTGTAATCACGATGACTTTGGTCATCTTTCCGTGTTTGGTAAGGCCAGACTGGGTGGTGCACTTTTCGACTGAGCGCTAAATCTAGACCTTTCCGAGCGGCTCGACTCCGTTAGTTGCTCTGCGGTAAAAGTGGATTCTGTTCTTACTGTTGCTGACGGTCAAGCTATTGATCCGACGATGGCTTGTCAAACAAAGCTGACGGTCCCTCCAGCCTGATTCAGAACAGCGCATTGCGAAGGCATCGCATCGTACGTACGCCCGTCGAGGATGCGACCGGTCATGTCCTTTCGCCCACCACTGCTTGAAGAAGAACGCGACATTGTTATCAAGGCATTGCCGATGTATGGACAGCACCCAGCTCTCTGCCATCGGACGTGTCGGGGTCGTCGCCAAGATGCGCCAGCAGGCGCCGCCAGTCCCTCTGGAAGAACAACTGCGTAGGGTCGGGGCCGAGACGCCGGTGTTCGTGCAGGTCCATGCTTTTCTCGTGATTGAGTTGCACATTCGATGAATGGAATTGCGGCGGCGTTCCCGGTTGCCACTTGCCTCAGCAAACATCGATAAGGCCGGAACGTGGAGAAAACGCGCGTCATCCAATGTCGCAGGGAGCATGCAAAGGGGAGGATGCGAACGGAGAGAGAGACGATGAAAAGCGAAGAAACGCAAATAATGGCGGCAGGGCAAAAGCCACTGCTGCCGGCAAGGCGGCTGGCGGTCGTGGTGGTTGCAGGCGCGGCTGTAGCCATCCTTGGAAATTGCGGCGGAAACGATGGCGGTATCGCGCCTTCGACGTCGGCTTCCTCTTCCGGAAGCGGCAACCCGGTCGGCGACCAGCAGGCGGCACTGGTCGAACAAGGCAAGCAGATTTTCAGGTTCGATACCTTTGGCGATGAAACGCAGTGGACCGACCAGCTGCGCATGAACGAAGTGATCCAGAGCGCAGTGGATCCGACCACTGCGCTAGCCGTTGGCCTGAAGGTCGACAGCGATGCGCTTCCAGACGAGATCAAGACCGCATTGGCGAAGGGCGAAATTGACCTGAAAAACCCGGCTACAACCCTTGCCCTGCTCAAGCTCAATGCGGTGGTCGGCCTGCAGGGCAAGGTGGAAACGGTGAATGGCAAGGACAGCCTGACAAGCGTCGGCGTGACCTGCGCGCTGTGTCACTCCACCGTGGACAATTCATTCGCGCCCGGCATTGGCAAAAGACAGGATGGCTGGCCCAACCTGGACTTGAATCCCGGCGCCATCATTGCGCTCTCGCCGGCGCTGACCAAGGCGATGAAGGACGTCTACAACTCCTGGGGCAAGGGCAAGTACGACCCGCGTTTCAATCTGGATAACAAGAACGGGCCGGTGGTGATTCCCCCCGCATACGGGCTGGCAGGCATACACCGCATCACGGTCACCGGCGACGGTGAGGACATTGCCTATTGGAACCGCTATGTCAGCGTTACGCAGATGGGCGGCCATGGCAACTTCTCCGAACCGCGCACCGGGGTCAGCGTAACCAATGGCAGTGATGACCTGGTGAGCAGCAAGCTCCCCGCGCTGCAAGCCTACCAACTGAGCCTGGTGGCACCCACGCCACCGGCGGGAAGCTTCGACGCCAATGCGGCACAGCGTGGCCAGACGCTGTTCAACGGTAAAGCAAATTGCGCTTCCTGCCACAGCGGCGCGTTGTTCACCGACGCCAATCTGCGCCTGCACCTTCCTTCCGAAGTGGTCAGCGAACCCGAGCTCAACGGGGAGCCGAGTTATGCCGCGCGGAGTGCGACCAACATGTACCGGACTGCGCCCTTGCATGGCGTATGGCAGCACGGACCTTGGTTCCACAACGGCAGCGCCGCGACGCTGGAAGCGGTGGTGCAGACCTATAACGACAGGAAGTCGCTTGGACTGACGGAGCAGGAGGTGAATGATATTGCGCAGTATTTGAAGTCGCTTTAACTTGAGCGGACGTCCGCTTCCTGCGGCCGCACCGAGTGTCGGTGCGACCGCAGGCGCCAACGCAAGCCATCCGAGCCACGCGGCGCCGAGCAAGAACATCGCTAAGAACACACGGCCAAGGGCGGGTTTCAACAAGCACCTAGACAAGAGCGGTGCAAGAGGAGGTCCGCTTCCGACCCATAGCGGACATGGGCACTAACGTTTGACATGAGCGGCGACCAAGAGGCAGCGAAGCTAGCCTCTTAGGCGTCCGCTTGACGGAAGGGTTAGGCGTCATAGGGTCCGGTCTGAGAAGCTGCCCATGCTCGCATATAAGCGCCATCCACATTGGCATCTGCCGCATCGCTCCACGATGTGCGAGGTTCCCAGCTCGGTTGCGGCCACTCGTGCAGCCTACCTTCCGGTCCGCAAGCAACGCGCGAGCACGCTTCGAGGGATGTGTTGTCGACCTGCTCACAGAGCTAATTTCCAAAAAGTCGACCCTTCCTCTCGTGAGACCGCGCAAAGTAGTTCGTAATACGCGATGTGGCTTGTTGTGAGTGTCCGCTCCTGGCCGACACCAGACGGCCGAAAGCCATCCTATTGTTGGTTGACCCTTTCCGCTGTCAGTCGCCTGCCAAAAGCCCGGATTCGCTCATGCCATAAATGCAGTCCGACGGACTTTATTCATGCAGGTAACCGGGGAGCTCAGTCAGAAAGGATTTCCGACGGACTTCAGGCCTTTCACGGGTAGTCACGGCCTCCTTTAAAATCAACCGCTTATGCATGACAATTCCGACGGACTTTATTGTTTCGGTTCAGGACGTTACGCCGGCTGCTATGTCCGAACCACTGGATCGGGCGATTGTTCCGATCGTACGCTGGCGAGTGATCCGGACCTTCACACCTGCTGCGCTGATGCGCGTGGCAGGCACCGCGGCGATCCTATTTTGCGCCGTCCGACGGAAAAGCGTCCGCGGGTTAGCCCAGCGCTTCGTTCCATTGCTTCCGGCTCGGGTCAACGAGCTGCCAACGTTCAAACTACATTCCCTGCACAGCTTGCAGTTTGCGCATGCGTTGCGCACCGCAAGTTCGCCTTCAGGGCTTTACGGCTTTACGGCTTTACGGCTTTACGGCTTTGCGTCCGGTGCAAATCACCGCTACCAACCCGTCTCCCCATCCGATTCCGTCGAAACCACCGAATCCGTGTCCGAATCCGATTCCTCGGTTGAGATCACCACTTCGGTGCTCGCGTCCTGATCGTCGCTCGTGCTGCTGGCGCTGCGACTGACCCGAAAGCTGGTTTGCTCGATCAAGTCGCCGGCCTGTCCGCCCTCGGCAAGTGCCTGCTGCAGTTCGGGCAACGTCGCGGCACGGGGCACATCATGGTCGAACAAACCCATGAATGGCGCCAGCAGGATCCGCGTCAGGTTCGGCAAATCATTGCGGAAAATAAGCAAGGTGCCAAACACCAGCGACGGCAGGACTTCCGCCTTCAACCGATTCACTAAGGTCGGATCCTCCTTTGCGGTCGCGCTGGTTTCGATGTTGGTCATGATCACGCATACCATCAAGATCGTCATGCCAAGCGCAGTGGCCACGGAATTCGCGATCCTGCTGGTAAACAGGGCTGCATAGTCGGCCCGCAACTGGCCCGCTGCCTGCGCCCGGTCCTGGGTGGCGGTGGACAATTCCTTGTCCGTTGCTGCCAGCAGGCTCAGCAAAGATGCTTTTCCGCCGCCATATTCAATGACTTGCGCCACTGACAGGTCGGTGCCCGAGGCTTCCCAGGCGGTGCGGACAATTTCCAGTTCTTTTTTCAGCGCGTCCAGTGCCGGAATGCGCGCATCCAGCGTCTCGCGGTCGGGCTTGCGTTTCCAGCCGCCCGGATTGGCCAGCCAGCGCAAGCCCTGTCCGGCCAGCGGAACCAGCATCGCGATCGTAGCGCCCAGCGCGCCATGGATCGCCATGTCGTTCCTGAGGCCACCGGGCAGCTTGTGATCGTAAAACGCGGTATTGCCCGCCAGGGTGGGCGCCACGTTCTTGATGGCAAAGGCAAAGCCGAAGGCGGTGTAGACCAGGTCGTCTACCGGCATCTTTCGAAAGAAATTGGCCAGCAATTCGCGCGTGTCGAGCTCGCGCCGGGGATCGGTGGAATTGCCGTGTCTGTCCAGCGGATAGCGGGTTTTGCCGGAGGCCCAGTCGCGCAATACCCTCGCGTGCAGTTTCACCTGTTTGTTGACCTTCTTTGCAACCTCGAAATCGAAGCCGCCGACCGCCGCGTTTTTCGCCAGCGGCATGGCCAGTACCACAAGCACGCCGGACGCCAGCAGGCAGTACGGGGTTTCGAATCCTTTGTTGCACAGCATGGGCAACAGGATGGCAGTGGTAAAGATTGGCAAGCCCGACAGCGCCGTGGTCAGGACTTGTTCCAGGCTACCGAAGGCGGTGGCTTGCTCGCGCTGGGCAGCGATGCGAATCGCATCCGCCAGTTTCTTTCGGGTGGCTTCAGACAATTGGTAGACGCCGACTTCACTGCGCTCCGGGTCCGAAGATTCGCTGTCACTGGAAATGCGGGAATCGCTGTCCGGGCCGTGCTCGCGGTCCAGCGCAAGCCGGTCGATGATGGCGCCGGCTTCGCCTGAGGCGCGCTGCCGGGTCAAGGTATGCACGCGGCGCAGGTCGACGACGTTGTCGAGATCGTTCCGGTTGCCAGTCGGATGGAATCCTCTCCTGCCCTGCCCTTGCGCGGCGACTGGCGCCTGCGCGCGGTGCCTTGCGTTTTCAGCGCGGTTGGCCATGTTGCCTCCGTCAAGCCAGGGCGGCCAGCGCGGCCACTTGCGCCGCGCCGGAAGCCAGGGGCGGCAGGCAGGCTTGCTGCAAAAGCCCCGTGCGCAAGTCTGTGGCAGTGCCGGCATAGGCCCGCAAAATGGCGGCAAGGCGCTCGCCAGTCAGGCCGGGGTGCAAGGGCAAGTGCGATACCAGCAACGCACGCTCACTCACGGGGTCCATCGCAAAAACGCCATGGGTTTTTGAGCCGGAGTACAGGTTCAGCTTCAACAGTTCAGCCAGCGCGTCGGGATGGCGCACGGCATCGAAGGCGCCGATATCGACATAACAGTGCAGAAGCTGGGTTTTGTCGCTGTGGTCCAGGACCAGGCCGATGTCGACGCCATCCACGACCACCTGGCAGCAATCGTGTAACTGATCGGCGTCGGCCAGGTTCAATGCAAGGCTGGCCGCGCGGCATAGCGCGCGGAATTCAGTCTCCGTCATGATGTTCTCCTGTTGTTCTTTGGCCCAAGCCGCCGGGCATTATCGGCATCAGTGCGAGGGTGGACAGCATTGTTTGGGCGGAGCGGCTCTGCGGTTTGCCGGGATGTGAAGTTCGAATACTCAGTCGGCCATCGGCTGCGGGCCGGCTTGGCCTGTCGCAGCCTGTATCGCCGGCGGACACTGCATTCCGGCTTGGCGAAGGCGAAAAAAAGCCCGGCAAATGCCGGGCAGTCGTGCAGCAGTCGTTTAAGACAAAGCCCTTGCAGGCCAGTGCCCTTAGCGGTAGACGTGCTCGCCGCGGTTGGCTTTCCAGCTCTGCTCGAAGTGAGCGGCATCGTCGTCCGAACGCGCATTCACGCCCATCAGGATGCCGCCTTCCTTGATGCCGCTTTCATAGTGCTTGACGCGTTCCTCCGGAATGCCCGCGCCGATCAGCGCGCCCAGCAAGCCGCCGGTTGCGGCTCCTGCTCCGCCGCCAGCCAGGGCTGCAGCCAGCGGTCCGGCAATGACCAGGCCTGCGCCCGGAATTACCAGCGAGGTGCCCACTGCGGCAATTGCGGCTGCTATTGCGCCCAGCGTGCCGCCGACCGCGCCGCCCACACCAGCGCCTTCGGCTGCCTTGTTGCCCAGCTCCGTCGTTTTCGCGTCGGCGCCGGAGAAATGCTTGGTGCGGGTTTCGTCCGACATCACGAGGTTGACGTCCTTGTCGGTATAGCCGCGCTCGGACAGGCTCTGGTATGCGCGCTCGGCGCTGTCGCGGTCACGAAACAGGCCGGTGACCAAGGGGGAATTAGTACGGGAAGTGGAGGTGGTTTGCATAGTATGGTTTCCTTGCATGTGGCAAATCGGTGGCCTGGGAAGTCCGGATCGAGGATCCGTTCCCGCTCAAAGACTGGTTATGGAATGGGTTGCCTACTTGCGCGCGCCGGCGTCGGCCTTCACTTTGTCGGCCTCTTCTTTCGCGCCTTGCTTGGCGGCGGGCGTGGCTTTCTTCACGGCTTTCTTGTCCGCGGCATTGTCAGCTTTTTCATCTTTGACCAGCGCGGCGGTATCTTTGTCCGATGACTTGCGGGCTGACGACTTGTCGTCCGACGCAGCCCAGGCGGAGGCGGCAACGAAGCCCGAAATAGCGAACAGGAACAGCTTTTTCATCAG
Source organism: Paucimonas sp. (assembly GCA_028292545.1). Taxonomy (GTDB): domain Bacteria; phylum Pseudomonadota; class Gammaproteobacteria; order Burkholderiales; family Burkholderiaceae_D; genus Lacisediminimonas. Next base: position 15,337 of record JAQGMC010000133.1, on the reverse strand, counting down.
GATCCTTTCATGACGGGTGAGAACTGATGCATTTTTCGCAATGCCCCGGATAGATGCGGTTTTCACAAAAAGATTCCGGATCTAAAACGTATTTCACCCCGCGCAGCGTTTAATACAGTGCCGATTTGACGGCGCACGGACTACACGTCAATTTGCGGACCTGTGCTGGCGCAACCGTGCTCTGCACGAAAGTGCCCTGCTCCACCGCATCGGGCGAAGCAGCAGTGTGAACACGTAAAATGTCGCCATGATCCTTCCCGCCCCGCACCGCATCGACATACCCGAAGCAGAAATCAGCCTGACCGGCGTGCGCGCACAGGGCGCGGGCGGGCAAAACGTGAACAAGGTGTCGAGCGCCATCCACCTGCGCTTCGACATTCCGGCTTCTTCCCTACCCGAACCAATCAAGTTCCGGCTGCTGCGCCTGAAAGACAAGCGCATCACGGCCGAAGGCGTGGTCGTCATCAAGGCGCAGATCCATCGCAGCCAGGACATGAACCGCGCAGAAGCGCTGCGCCGCCTGCATGAACTGGTCGACAGCGTGAAGATCCTGCCGCGCGAACGCCGCGCCACCCGTCCCACGCGGGCATCGCAAACGCGACGGCTGGATTCGAAGCAGGCGCGCGGCCAGTTGAAATCGCTGCGCGGCAAAGTGCCAGACTGACACCGGTTTGGGCAGCGCCCGGCGGGCTTGCCAAGCCGTCAACTGGTCCGGGCCAGCCAGAGTCGCGTATCATTGCGCCCCTTTGCCATCGTCGCATCCTCCACCCGCACCATGTCCAAAGCATGCGGTGTCGATTTCGGCACTTCCAATTCAACTGTCGGCTGGCATCGCCCCGGGCAAGCTTCGTTGCTGGCACTGGAGGAAGCGCACACGACCCTGCCCTCCGTCGTCTTCTTCAATGCCGAGGATGACAGCACCAGCTATGGCCGCGCCGCGCTGGCGGCCTACCTGGCGGGTTACGAAGGCCGCATGATGCGGTCGATGAAAAGCTTGCTTGGCACCAGCCTGATGGATGGCCAGACCGAAGTCTCGGGCCGCGCGCTGCCGTTCCGGCTGTTGCTGTCCCAGTTCATCGGCGAACTGCGCCAGCGCGCCGAAACCGCGGCTGGATGTCAGTTCGACCATGCGGTGCTGGGCCGGCCGGTGCATTTCATTGATGGCGATGAGGTCGCAGACCGAAAGGCTGAAGACACCTTGCGCGAGATTGCGCTGGCCGCCGGCTTTCGCGACGTTGCCTTCCAGTTCGAACCCATCGCCGCCGCCTTCGAATATGAATCCCGCATCCAGCGCGAGGAACTGGTGCTGGTGGCCGATATCGGCGGCGGCACGTCAGATTTTTCGCTGGTGCGCCTGGGCCCGGGCCGGGCCGGCCATGCCGACCGCCGCGCCGACATACTCGGCAACGCCGGTATCCACCTGGGCGGCACCGACTTTGACAAATACCTGAGCCTGTCTTCGGTGATGCCGGAACTGGGCCTGGGCTCGCGACTGCGCAATGGCGGCGAAGTGCCGTCCAGCCATTACTTCAACCTGGCGACCTGGCACACGATCAACCTGGCTTACACGCCGCGCGCCGAGCGCGAACTGATCGAGTTATGCCGCGACGCGGCCGAGCGCGCGCGCCTGGAAAGCTTGCTGCACCTGGTGCGCGAGCGCTCCGGTCACTGGCTGGCCTTGCAAGTTGAGGCTGCGAAGATTGCGCTGTCGAATGCAAGCGTGGTTGAACTGCCGCTTGCCCGGCTGTCGCCGCCGCGCACGCTGGCGCTTGAACGTTCGCGTTTCGATACTGCCATCGGGCCGCTTTCTGACGCCGTTGGCGCAACTGTCGGCAAGTTGCTGGCCCAGGCGCAGGTCGGCAGCGACCGGGTTGATACGGTTTTCTTCACCGGCGGGTCGAGCGGCGTGCCGCTGCTACGCGCGCGAATTGCCGCTACCGTGCCGAATGCAGCCCAGGTGGAAGGTGATTTATTTGGCAGCATCGGCGCCGGTTTGGCGCTGGAAGCGAGCTGGAAATTCGCTTGATTTGGTTCGGGGTTTTGGCAAAGGCGCGTTGACCCCATCCCCACCCCGCCCTCCCCTTGAAAGGGAGGGAGTTTTCGTGGTCCTGCATACGCCATCGAAGCTACGGTATCCCCTCCCTTTCAAGGGGAGGGTTAGGGTGGGGATGGGGTTGGCACCCTGGAGTCGCCTGAAAGAACCCCGTCATCCCGGTATAGAATTCAGAAAGAGTCAATTCTTTCAACGACGTACAGCACTTCTTTAAACCAAACTATCCGATTCCACCCAAAGCCATTTTCCCCACTTCGTCAAGCCTTTCTGCGCCCTCTGCAACATTTCCCCTCCATTCGCACGCGCCACCCCTTTGCACCACGCGGCCTCGCTTAAAATGCCGCCATGCAAAATCCCGCCTCCCTGGCCGCAGTCGCGGCCGAAGATGAAGCAGGCGGCTCGCTCCAGGGATTCTTCCGTGCCGGAGTGGCTGCCGAGGACATCGAACAAGTCTTCCTGCTGAAAAAAGCACAACCGCTGCTGCAAGCCTTTACCGCCTTGTTCCACGGCGGTTTCGATGGCGTGCTGGTGCGCTTGCTGGTCTTGCGCGAACTCGCCGCCGAAGTCCAATCCACCGCCCTGAGCCGGGCCGACATCAATGCCCGGCTTGGCTACCTCGACCCCGACAGCCTGGAAACGGTGCTTGCGCGCTTGCGTTCGCACGACTTGCTGGCCTGGGACCAGGGCCAGGGCGTGTACCGGGTGACGCCCACTGCGCGCAACATCCTGGCCGCGCTGGAAAGCCTGATCGGCGCCAGCAGCGGCGGCGATGAAGCCGACATGGGTTTCCTGTTGTCGCAAGTGGCAGGTGCGCAAGCGATCGGCGGCATCACGGCCGAGCAGTTGCATCACTTGCTGGGTCGCCTGGTCGAGCTGACGGAGGAATTCCGCGATGCGATTGCATCCGGCTCGGAATTCCGCTTGCGCACCGCCCAGGCCAAGTGGCATATCGCCTGCGACTGGGTCGAACGCGGCTCGGCCATCATGAATGCGATCACGGCCGATGCGCGCGCCGACAATGCCACCCACCGCGCAGCCCAGGCAATCGGCCGCGCCCAGAGCGCCTTGCTCAATATGCAGGGCATGTTTTCGCGGGCGCTGAACCAGATCGAGCGCCAACGCGTGCACCTGGGTCAATCCGGCTTGTCTACGTCGGACATCAAGACCTGGCTGATGCGGCAGGATGACCTGGCCTCGCTTGCCTCGGGCGCCCTCTCCTTCCCCGTCATGCCCGGCTTCATCACGCCGCATGAGATGCTGGACGTGGCCGAATCCGAACTTCAAGCCGGGCGCGATCCCTTGCAGGATGCAAGCCTGCCACCGGGTGAGGAAGTGCGCATTGCCGACAGCCAGGCCAGCACCACCCCGCCCGAACTGGCGAAATGGCTCGACCAGCTCGACGCGCTGGTGAACGAAGGCCGGGCAGCCGGCCGGGAAAATACGCCGCGGCCTGCCCGCAACCTGCACGAAGTCTTGCTGCCGGCCAGCTTCGCCATCGCGTCCTATCGCGCCTCGCTGTTGCCGCTTTTGGGCGACGAGAGTGAAGCCGTGCTGCAGGGACCGACCGCCACGCTGGCCGGGCTGCCGCTTGCCTTTACGCCGCGCGATGTGCTCAAACGCCTGTCCGACCCGCATGTGGCGGCCATGTCGGCAGCCACGCTCAACCCGACCCGGGACACGCCGCCCGGGCAGCCAGGACCAGACCATGCATGATGAAGCCCAAATCCTGATCGCCCGCCTGCTGGCGCACCAGACCCTGGCGCGCGAAGACAAGCTGGTGCGACGCGCGCTGTCGGACGAACTGTTCCGCACCGAACTTGACACCCGCCTGGCCGCTTGCGGCCTGAAGCTGCTGGACAATGTCTACGCCGACCATGTCGCGCTGGCGCTGGCGCGCGAAGTCGAGCCCAAGGTGTTCGGTGCGCGCGAAGTCTGGCAAAACAATAACCTGGGCCTGGCGCGAGACGGCGTGGCCTTGCTGGTCGTGCTGTGGGCGCTGATCATCCTGCCCAAGCGCGAGCGCCAGCATGCCCACCAGCAGGCGCAGCAAGACCAGGACGACATGTTTGACGCCGACAAGCCGATGCCGCGCGCCAGCGTTGCCTCCGTTGGCGTGTCTTACCGCGCGCTGCTGGCCGATTTCGGCGACAAGCTGGGCCGCAAGACACGCTTCGACATGAACCTGGGACAGTTGAACAAGCTCGGCTTCATCGAACGCCGCGGCGACGCCATCGTCGAAGGGCCGCTGCTGGACTTGATGATGGATACCGACTTGCTGCGCGAGCGCGTGGTGGATGGCGCGCTGGCCGACATCCTGCGCGATGAAGCGCTCAACACGGCTCAGGCGGCACGCGCTGCTTCGGAAGCGCTGCTGGCTCCGCTGGCGCCGACAGCAGCGCCGGATGCCGCCATTCCCACCGAGGGTGTCGTGCTCGACTTCCCGCAACCGCAATAAGGCAGGTTCGCATGTTCCACATCAAATCCCTCGAACTGGTCCACTGGGACTACTGGCAGCGCGTGAAAAACATTCCGCTGGACGCCAGGATCATCACCATCGCCGGCCAAAATGGCTCGGGCAAGACCACGCTGCTGGATGCCTTGCGCACCCTGTTCGGGCTGGATTGCTCGATGGGCCGCACCTACAAGCACTATGCCCGCCACTCTGGCCAGCAAAGCGCCTGGTTGCGCGCGGTCGTGGACAACCGTCCGGTCAACCGGCAATTGTCAAGCCGGCCTTTCAACCAGTCCGGCTTTTTTGGCGATGATGAAGTCACGCTGTTTTGCCAGATACAAAAGAATGGCGGCGACTGGAAACGCCAATACCTGATGCGCGGCGGCGCGGTGCAGATCGAAGACGTGCAAGGCGCCAGTGACTGGCTGGGCGTGGATGCCTACCGGCGGCGACTGGCCAGCGCCGGCCTGTCGCCGGCGATCGCCAAAGTGCTGGCGCTGGAACAGGGCGAAACCGACAAGCTGTGCGAATACTCCCCGCGCCAATTGCTGGACCTGGTGTTCCAGGTATTTGGCGACAAGGAAGTGCTGGATGCGTATGAAGAAGCCAAGCGCCACCAGGTCGAGACAGAAAAGGAATTGCAGAATTTCGAGCGCGAACTGGAATCGGCCCAGACCAGCCTGGAACGCCTGCGCCTGCGCGCAGCGAATTACCACCAGTGGGAAACGCTGAACAAGGAAAGGCGCGACTTGCGCGAGGAAATCCTGCCCACGCTGCAATACCACGAACAGCGCGAAAAGGCGGCCGAGCAAGGCCGGGCCGTGACCGATGCCGGCCGCACACTGGCGGCGCAAGATAGCCAGCTTTCCGGCAAGCGCGCCGACCTGGCCGAGCGGGCCCGGGCGCTGGACGCTGCGCGTCAGAACGAAGCCGCCATCGACGCCGAAAAATCAGAACGCCAGGCCAGCCTGGACCGCTTGAATGAGCAGATCAAGCCGCTGGAAGGCTTGCTGATGCAGGAAAGCCGGCTGCAGCAGCTTGCCAGCGAAGCCGGCGCCGACGTCGCGGCGCTGGCAGCCGAACTGGCAAGCGGTGAAAACACGCTGGCGCGCCAACGCCAGCAACGCGACGACTTGGCCGCGCGCCTGGCCACGGTGCTTGCCGACATTGCGGCGCTGGAAGGCCACACCGCCCTGCCCGAGCCGGAACCGGTGCGGGCCATGCGTCGTGCACTGCGCGACGCTGGCATTGGCCATGCGATGTTGTCAGACGTGATCGAAGTGCAGGACGCGGCGTGGCAAGGCGCGGTCGAGGGCGTGTTGCGCAGCTATGCATCGGTGGTGCTGCTGCAGGACCCAAAGCAAGCCAGCGCCGCTTACCGCCTGAGCGAAAAGGAACGCTACGGCCATTTCATCGTGCCCGACTTGGTAACGGCGCGCGTCGCAAAAGACGACAGCCTGCTGGCAGCCGTGCGTTTCACGGCCCCGGTGCCCGCCTGGCTGGTGGAGCAACTGGCGCGCATCACCCGCGTCGATTCCGTCGAAGCCGGTATGAAACTGGGAAGCGACAGCGAATGGATCACACCCGGCGCCTATCATCGCGAGCGCCGTGGCGGACGCTCCCTGCATGTGGATCCGACCCGTTTCCGCTTCGGCCAGGCTGGCCGCAACCAGCGCCTGGCTGCCTTGCAAGCTTCGCTGCCGCGGCTGGAAGCCGACGAAGACCAGTTGACGCTATCCATTCGCAAGCTCGCCGCCGATGTTGGCGCCTTGAAGTCGCGCGTAGGCGGCGTGGATGCAGCCAAGGAACTGGTGGCGCGCGAAGCGGAATTCGCAGAAGCGCGGCGTGCGTTGGCGCCCTTGAAAGCGGCGCGGCAGGAAGTCGGCGCCCGCCTGGGTGAATTGCTGGCGCTGGCCAAGGCCACAACCGAAGCCCGTGCCGCGTCTGAATGGAACTGGAGCAGCGCCCGCGATGCGCTGGCCAGTGCTGAATCGCATTTGCGCCAGGCGCGGCGGCGGCAAGCCGAAGAGCGCGCCGCGCATGCCGGGCGGCTGATCAAGCTGCGGCAGGAATGGCGGCGCCTGCCTTTGGGCTGGCGCGGCCTGGCGCATCGCCAGGCGCTGACGACCCAGTACCGCAATGCGCACCAGGTTGGCTTGCGCATCGAGTCGCTGGATGCCGCGCTGGATCGCGACGACTGGGAAAAGGACGACACCGTGGTCGGCCAGCATGCGCGCCTGGCTTCGCAACTGGCGAACCGCCAGGCCGAGACTGACGACCGGCGCTACCAGAACAATCGCGCCATCGAAGCAACCGCAAATGCGCGCGGCGCTTATATCGAGCGGCTGCGCAATACGGTTCGCAACTATGGCCGCAATATCCGCGAGCTCGGCGAACTGGCTGGCATCGAGGTGCATGCCGATCCGGTGCGGCTGGAGAATGACGACTTGCTGCTGGCCCAGGCCGGGCTGCACGTGCGCTTCAAGTTCGATGGCAAGGGCGCGATCGGCATGAATGATGGCGAAGCCTCCGGCGGGCAGCAAGTGATGAAGTCACTGATCCTGCTGATTGGTTTGCTGAAGGCGGAAGATGGCGGCGGTGGCTTTGTTTTCATTGACGAACCGTTTGCGCACCTGGACATCCGCAATATCCAGCTGGTGGGCCAGTTCCTGAAAAACACCGAAGCGCAATACTTGATGACGACGCCGCTGACCCACAACACCGACGTCTACGATCCGTCGGAACTGACGCTGGTCACCAGCAAGAAGAAGCGCGACGACGCTTGGGCGCCGCCGATTTTTGTGTTGCAGCGGCGCGTGGGGAAGGCGGCTTGAGGTGTATGGGGGAGTCGGGGGGTAGTTGAGAGTTTGGTTTAAGAAGGCGGGATTATTTAACGGTATCAGGAACTTGGGGCTGGTTCGTGATGTTTTGCTTGATGTGCGAGTTATGCTGTTGCGGCGCGATTGAAGCAGCCAAATTGCCTGGCGCTCCTGCCAGCGTGCGTTGACCCCATCCCCACCCTAACCCTCCCCTTGAAAGGGAGGGGATACCGTAGGTGCGATGGACTGTGCAGGGGCTTATCCCGCTTCCCGCAAAAACACCGGCAGGTCCATTGTCGGGGGCTTGGCGCCGGCTTCGTAGAGCAGTTGGGCGACATAGCCGCGGTGGTAAGTCTTGTGGTTCGAGACGTGCAGCAAGATATCTTCGCGGCTCATCTTCGATGCGCCACCGCCGATGAATTCGAAATCGATCACTTCATCCAGCGCGCCCGGCGCCAGGTTGCCGGCATAGCCGATGTACCACTGGTCCAAGCCGGACTGGCCGCCCTGCAATTCGGGAAACGGGGGAACCTGGTCGGGGCTGCGGCTGGTGAAGCCGTGCGCCTCGCCGCGCAAATGCGCTTGCCAGACCCGGTCAATCACACGCATGTGATTCAGCACGCGCAGCATTTTCGATAGACAGGCTGCCGCAGGCGGTGCCGGGGCTGGCTGCGAAGGGTCTGGATTCAATGACGCAGAGGCTGGTTGCGAAGGATCGGGATTCAATGACGCAGGACCTGCCCTTGCGGCGAACTCGCCCACCGCTACATACAGGAGGCGGTTCGCCCATCCGGAATATCGACCAAGGCGCTGCACGGTGTCCAATCGGCTCATCCTCGCTCCTGAAAGAAAGCAGCTGCAGGTGAATAGTGCGCAGCGGCCGGGCAAATCATCAGCCTGCGCTTCTAACGGCAATCCTATCAACGACGAATCGGGATCACCAATCCTTTCGCATCAAGAATGCGTTGGCATCCTATCAGCAAGCCAGCACCCTGTTTGCAGCAATTGAAACCGTCGCAATATGAACCCCCGCAGCGGAATCTATCGGCCGATAACTGATCCTTCGCTTAGCACTTTACCCAGCTGTGCCAGGCTCTCAAGGTTGTGTACCGGCAGGAAGCGGTCCACATGCGGCCGCATTGCGCGTATGCCGGCTGGCCGGGCTTCGAAACCTTCGTAACGCAAGAGCGGATTCAACCACACCAGTTGCCGGCAGGCGCGCTTGAGCCGGGCCATTTCGCGGCCCAGGTCGTCGGCATTGTCGCTATCAAGGCCATCGCTGATCAACAGCACGACCGCGCCCTGCCCCAGCAAACGGCGCGCCCAGCGCTGGTTGAATTCATGCAGGCAGGCGGCGATGCGGGTGCCGCCGGTCCAGTCGCGCACCTGTTGCCCGACCCGGGCCAGCGCAAGGTCGACGTCGCGGTCGCGCAAGTTGCGCGTGATGTTGGACAGGCGGGTGCCGAACAGGAAGCTGTGAACCCGGCTGCGGTCGTTTGTCACCGCGTGGATGTAATGCAGCAGCATGCGCGAATAATTTTCCATCGAGCCAGAGATGTCGCACAGGATCACCAGCGCCGGCTCACGCTTGCGGGTGGCTGCAAAGCGCAAGTCGACCATGTCAGCGCCCGACTTCATCATTTGCCGCATGGTGTTGCGCAAGTCGATGCGCCCTCCCCGCGCCTGTGGGCGATAGCGCCGGGTCAGGATGCCGGGAAGTTGCAAGCGGAAATCGGCCATCAGTTTTTGCGCCTGCTTCATTTCCGCTGGCGTCATGGCGGCGAAATCGCGGCTTTGCAGCAGCACGCGATTGGACAGGCTGAGCGACGCATCCAGCGTCAGTTCAGGCGGAAGTTCGGGCGCCTCCCCCGGTGGGCGCAGTGCGCCGGGCCAGAGTGCCTCGGCAATGCGCGGCGATACCGCCACGCGGCTGGAATCGGGCTTGCGCAAACCACCGCCCAATTGCGCCAACAGCAATTGCAGCTGTTGGACAGCTTCGGCCGGGTCGCGCCAGTACAAATGGAAAGCCTGGTCGAACAGTGCCTGCTGCTCGCGCCGGCTGACCAGCACTGCACTGAGCGTGGCGTGGAAATCGTCGCGCCGTTCCAGGCCGACCACCTGGACTGCGCGCAGGGCATCGAGTACCTTGTCGACGCCAACCGGCAAACCAGCCTGGCGCAAGATGCGCACGAAACGAACGATATTGCCGGCTAAAGCGCCCGACGGTGTGTGAGGCGGCTCGGTCTGCTCGGTCTGCTCAATCGGCGTGATCGAGTCGCCTGAGCTTGGATCGGTCGAGGCTTCGCCCGCAACCGGCGCACCGGTTCCCTGCCCTGACGCCGGCCCCGCGCCTTCCGCTCCCGGTCCAGCCGCCGTCATCAGCGCCCCGCTGCGGCGTCGTTGCGGATGGCGTCGAGCATGCCGCCTATCTGTTGGCTGTCGATTGCAACCAGGTCATCCTGGTATTTCAGCACCACGCCCAGCGTCGCTTCCACGGTCTCCGGATCCAGGCTGTGCTTGTCCAGCGCCGCCAGCGCGCCGACCCAGTCGATTGTTTCGGCCACGCCGGGCAGCTTGTACAAGGGCAGTTGCCGCAAGCGGGCGATGAAGGCCACGACGTCGCGGCTCAGGTGCTGCGCGGCTTGCGGCACCTTGCGGCGCACGATTTCCAGTTCGCGGGCGCGGTCGGGATAATCGACCCAGTGGTAGAAGCAGCGGCGCTTGACCGCATCATGTATTTCGCGCGTGCGGTTGGACGTGATGACGACCAGGGGTGGATGCGCCGCCTTGATCGTGCCAAGCTCGGGAATCGTCACCTGGTATTCAGCCAGTACTTCGAGCAGGTAGGCTTCGAAGGGTTCGTCGCTGCGGTCGAGTTCATCGATCAGCAGCACGGCAGGCTGTCCACCCTCGCCTTCCAGCGCTTGCAGGATCGGCCGGCGAACCAGGAAGCGCTCGCTGAAAATATCCTGCGCCAGGCTTTCGCGCGTGGCCGATCCGGCTGCTTCGGCCAGCCGGATTTCTATCATCTGGCGCGGGTAGTTCCATTCATAGACGGCGCTGGCGGTATCCAGCCCTTCATAACACTGCAGCCGCACCAGGCGCCGGCCGAGCGAAGTCGCCAGCGCCTTGGCGACTTCAGTCTTGCCGGTGCCGGCTTCCCCTTCCAGGAAGAGCGGCCGGCCCATCTTGAGTGCCAGGAAAACCGTGGTTGCAAGCCGGCGCTCGGCAACATAATCCTGGCTGGCCAGCAGTTGTAAAAGCTGGTCGACCGATTCGGGCAGGGGCTGGACGGGCATCGAGGCGGGGCCGCTCAGCCCAGGGCTTTTTCCACGGCGCGCGCCGCCAGCACCGGTATCAAATGCGCCCGGTAAGCTGCGCTGGCATGCATGTCCGAACTCAAGCCCTCTGCCGGCACCTGCACCGCGCGTGCTGCAGCGGCGGAGAAATCGCTGGCCAGCGCGGATTCGAGTTGCGTGACGCGCATGGCATGGCCGGCAGCACCGGTTACCGCGACGCGCACACCGCCAGCACCTTTGCTGACGAAGACGCCCACCAAGGCAAAGCGTGAAGCGCTGTTGGAAAACTTGATATAAGCCGCCCGTTCCGGCACCGGAAAATGCACGGCGGTGATGATTTCATCTGCAGCCAGTGCGGTTTCAAAGGCGCCGACAATGAAATCATCGGCTGCAATGCTGCGCCGGTCAGTCTGTATCGTTGCATTCAGCGCCAGCATGGCGGCTGGATAGCAGGCAGCCGGATCGTTATTGGCCAGTGACCCGCCAAGGGTGCCCATGTTGCGCACCTGCACGTCGCCAATTTCACCCGCCAGGTAGGCCAATGCCGGCAGCGCCTGCTGCACTTCGGCCGAAGCCGCCACCTCGGCATGACGCGTGCCGGCGCCGATGACAAGCGTATTGCCTTCGCGCCGGATGCCGCGCAAGGCCTGGATTTGTCCCAGGTCGATCAGCCGTTGCGGCGAAGCCAGGCGCAGTTTCATCGCCGCGACCAGGCTCTGGCCGCCGGCCAGTGGCCTGCCTTCTCCCTCGCCGAGCAGGGCAACGGCTTCCTTCACGCTGCCCGGTTGGTGCAATTCAAATGCATGCATGTCGCTGTCTCCTCAGGCTGCGCGGGTGGCGTTGCTGTTCTTGCTGGCTGACTGGATCGCGTTCCACACGCGTTCCGGCGAGGCTGGCATGTCGATATGGGTGACGCCCAGGGGTGCCAGTGCATCGATCACGGCATTGATGACTGCCGGCGGCGAACCGATAGCGCCCGCCTCGCCGCAACCTTTTACGCCCAGCGGATTGTGGGTGCAGGGCGTGACGCGGTTGCCGACCCTGAAGTTGGGCAAGTCTTCTGCGCGCGGCATGCTGTAGTCAAGATAGCTGCCGGTCACCAACTGGCCGCTCTCCTTGTCATAGACGCAGTTCTCCATCAGCGCCTGGCCGATTCCCTGCGCCAGGCCGCCATGCACCTGGCCCTCCACCACCATCGGGTTCACCAGATTGCCGAAGTCGTCCACGGCCGTCATGGCGATGATCTCGACCACGCCAGTATCGGCATCGACTTCCACTTCGCAAATATGCGCGCCGGCTGGATAAGTGAAGTTGGTCGGGTCGTAGAACGCGGTTTCATTGAGCCCGGGCTCCAGTTCCGTCAGCGGGTAGTTATGCGGCACATAGGCAGCAAACGCAACCTGGCTGAAAGGCACGCTGCGGTCCGTGCCTTCGATGACGAACTTGCCTTCTTTGAATTCAATATCGCCGGCCGATGCTTCCAGCAAATGCGCGGCAATCTTCTTGCCCTTGGCGACGATCTTGTCCACCGCTTTCATGATGGCGGTGCCGCCGACGGCCAGCGAACGGGATCCGTAAGTGCCCATGCCGAAAGGCACGCGGCCGGTGTCGCCATGCACGATATCGATCTGGTCGATCGGCACGCCCAGCCTGTCGCCCACGATTTGGGCGAAGGTGGTTTCATGGCCCTGGCCGTGGCTGTGTGAACCGGTGAACACCGTAATGCTGCCAGTCGGGTTGACGCGGACTTCGCCGACTTCATACAAACCGGCGCGGGCGCCGAGTGCGCCAGCAATATTGGATGGCGCCAGGCCGCAGGCTTCGATATAGGTGGAATAACCGATGCCGCGCAGCTTGCCGCGCGTTTTCGCTTCCTCGCGCCGGGCCGGGAAGCCGGCCACGTCGGCCAGCTCCAGCGCGCCATCGAGGCAGGCATTGAAGTCGCCGGTGTCGTAGGTCAGGGCCACCGGCGTCTGGTAGGGGAATTGCGTGATGAAGTTGCGGCGCCGGAGTTCAATGTCGCTGATCTTCATTTCGCGCGCCACGGCGGACACTAGCCTTTCCACCAAGTAGGCTGCTTCCGGACGGCCTGCGCCGCGATAGGCGTCAACCGGCGTGGTGGTGGTGAACACGCCATCCACTTCGCAATAGATGTGCGGCGTTGCATACTGGCCCGCCAGCAGCGTTGCATACAGGATGGTCGGCACCGAGGTGGCGAAGGTGGACAAGTAGGCGCCCAGGTTGGCCACCGTATTCACCCGCATCGCGAGGAACTTGCCATTCTCATCGACCGCCATTTCAGCCACCGACGCATGGTCGCGCCCATGCGCGTCGCTCAGGAAAGCTTCGGACCGGTCTGAAATCCACTTCACTGGCCGGTTGACCTTTTTCGACGCCCAGGTCACGACCACATCTTCGGCATACAGGAAAATTTTCGAGCCGAAACCGCCGCCCACGTCCGGCGCCACCACGCGCATTTTATGTTCCGGCAAGCCCAGCACGAAAGCCGTGAGCAGCAAGCGTTCGACATGCGGGTTCTGGTTGGAGACGTAAAGCGTATAGCTGTCGTCGGCGCGGCTGTAGTGGCCGATCGCGCCGCGCGGCTCCATGGCATTGGGCACCAGGCGGTTGTTGGTGATTTCCAGTCGCGTCACGTGCTTCGCATTGGCGAAAGCGGCATCGACCGCAGCCTTGTCGCCCAGCGACCACTTATAGCAACGGTTGTCCGGCGCAATGTCATGCACGACCGGCGCGCCGGGCTTCAGCGCATCGCGCGCGTCGACCACCGGCGCCAGCACGTCATACTGCACGTCGACCAGTTCGGCTGCTTCCTTGGCTTGCAGGTAGGTGCTGGCAATGATGACGGCCACCTGGTCGCCGACATGGCGCACCTTGCCTTGCGCCAGCGCCGGATGCGGCGGCTCTTTCATCGGTTGGCCCGCCATGTCGGTGATCAGCCAGCCGCAGGGCACGCCGCCGATCTTGTCGGCGGCCAGGTCTTCGCCAGTCAGGACCGCGATCACACCCGGGGCTGCCAGCGCGGCGGTCTTGTCGATCGAGACAATGTTTGCATGCGCATGTGGTGAGCGCAAAAAATAGGCGTAAGTCTGGGCTTTCAATTGCACGTCATCGGTATAGCGGCCAGCGCCGGTGACGAAGCGGTAGTCTTCCTTGCGGCGCACCGATGCGCCGATGCCAGTCTGTATTTCTGCGGGTGCGTTCATGTCAGGCGGCTCCCATCTCGGCTGCGCCAAGCCGGATGGCCTTGACGATATTGTGGTAACCGGTGCAGCGGCAAATGTTGCCGCGGATTTTCTCGCGCACCAGTTCTTCGCTAGGCGCAGGGTTTTTGCGCACCAGGTCGATTGCGCACATGATCATGCCGGGCGTGCAGAAACCGCATTGCAAGCCGTGGCATTCCTTGAACGCCGCCTGCATCGGATGCATCTTGCCATCGGCATCGGCCACGCCTTCGATCGTTGTGATTTCCGCGCCCTGGAATTGCGCTGCCAGCGCCGAGCAGGATTTGACTGCATTGCCATTGACGATGACAGTGCAAGCACCGCACTGGCTGGTGTCGCAGCCGACATGGGTGCCGGTCATTTGCAGGTTCTCGCGCAGCAGCTGGACCAGCAAAGTGCGCGGATCGACTTCCATGCTGATTGGATTGCCGTTGACTGTGAGGGAAATGTTGATGCTCATGCCGTTTTGCTCCTCCGTTGATGCTGCCCTGTGGAACATCAGCGGGACAACAGCCGGGAGGACAACAGGCAGGAAGGCGAGCGCCGGCATGGACGGGTAGGTCCCGCCAGCCTTGCTTGGTCTCCTCCAACATCCTGATCCGGGGCTTGGTCCCGATCTCTTTTTTTTATTACCGACTCGGCAACCGGGCGGCCAGGTAATTGCCTCCCGGTGCGTGAATCCAGCGTACCGCCGGCGGTAAGCCTACCATTGCGAAAAGTCAAACGATTGCGCCAACGCAAACTAGTACGGTTGCAGTGGCCGTCGAAGCTACGGTATCCCCTCCCTTTCAAGGGGAGGGTTAGGGTGGGGATGGGGTCAACGCACTTTTGCAGGTTCGCTTCCGCGCCGGTTCAAACTTACCGTCAGGTGCCAACCCCATCCACACCCTCCCCTTGAAAGGGAGGGAGTTGAGTCGTGCGCTGACCGACCTCTTCGATCTCAATCCATCCTCACCCTCTAACCAATCCGCTGATTACAAAGACCGTTTGCGCCAGCGCAAACGCCTATGACACCGGCTTGTTATTTAACCGGAAGGAGGAACCAGCCGTGCGTAAGCTGCGGCCCGCGTCGAAAATGAAATACACCCTTGTCGGCCTGTACCTGCTGTCAATTTTCCACATCCACTTTCGTGGCCGGGTGCGCCTGCCCCTGCTGCGGCAATTGTTCGACCATTCTTCCTTCATGGCGCCAATCAATTCGCTGATTCATGCGTTTTCCGGCGTGCCACACCAGCCTTACCTGGCGCTCGCGCATTTTCCTGCCCTGCAACCCTTGCAGGACAACTGGGAAATGATCCGCGATGAAGCGCTCGCCATGCAGCAGATGGAAAAGATCCGCGCCACCGACAAGAATGACGACGCCGGTTTCAATTCCTTTTTCACGACTGGCTGGAAGCGTTTTTACCTGAAGTGGTACGACGCCCGCCATCCATCGGCCGCCAGGC
Source organism: Paucimonas sp. (assembly GCA_028292545.1). GTDB lineage: Bacteria > Pseudomonadota > Gammaproteobacteria > Burkholderiales > Burkholderiaceae_D > Lacisediminimonas. Next base: position 27 of record JAQGMC010000133.1, on the reverse strand, counting down.
TTTGTCCGCGCACGGTGGCGCTGCTGC
>JAQGMC010000131.1 GCA_028292545.1 Paucimonas sp. | reverse complement strand
TCGCGGGTTTCGCTTGTTTCGCTTCTATCGGTTGATCGCCTGCCACTTCGTCGGTTCTAACCGCTCGCATCGCTGCGCTCGCTTGCTTGCTTGCTTGCTTGGCGTTGAGCTTGTCTGCCATTGGTGGTAATGGCCGCGGTCCCGCCAGCTTTCCGGGCTCCTGCATAGTCGGCCGAAGCTACGGTATCCCCTCCCTTTCAAGGGGAGGGTCAGGGTGGGGATGGGGTCAACGAACTTTTGCAGTATCTCTGGATCGGATCAACGCACTATTGCAATATCGCTCCCAGCCTCAACCCAGCCAGACCGCCAGCGACAACAGCAACAGCAGCAGCATCCACAGCAAGAGCGCGCGCCAGACCAGTCCAACAGTGCTTTGCAGTGCGCGCGGCGAGGGTTCCTCGCCGGGCAGCACATCGGCGTCAACAGCGACGCTGTCCACCGTCGCCGCATCCGCCGGCAGCAGCGCCGTCGCGTTTTCCGCCGGCGTGCCCAGACGCACACCCATTGCGCCGCCGCCCGCGGACAGGATGATGCCCATCGTTTCATCATGCCAACGGTGGGCAAAATTACGCCAGGCGTAGACCGCATCCTCGAAATTGCCTACCACGGCAAAGGCGGAAGCGGTCAGGCGCGCTGGTATCCAGTCGATCCAGTAATAGGCTTGGGCTGCAAAGCGGCCGAAGGCTTCATTGTGCATATGCTCGGGCTCATTCCAGGCGCGGGCCAGGTATTCGGCGACCCGGTACAACACTGCGCCAGCGGGCCCGAGCGGCATCAGGAACCAGAAGAACACGCCAAACACGCTGCGATGCGTCGTGACAAGCGCCTTCTCCACCGCCAGGCGCGAGATTTCAGCGACTTCCATGGCACGCGTATCCTGGCGCGTCCATTCAGACAGTAGCGTGCGCGCGCCTTCGATATCGCCGGAATTGAGCGCAAGCTGGATCGATGTGAAGTAATGGCTGTAGTGGCGCAAGCCCAGCGTCAGGTAGACGACCAGGATATTCCAGGCCAGCGCCAGCAAGGGACTGATATACGCGCAGGCCCAGTAAATGGCCAGGGTGGGCAGAACCAGCGCAGCCATCATCAGGAACCAGCCGATGCGGCCATGCTCGCGCATGCCGGCATTGAAGCCGCGCTCAACCTTCCCTGCCAGCAGCTTGACGGCGTTGTAGACCGGATTGTCGGCCCGCAGCGGCTTCAATTGCTCAATCAGCAGCGCGATCAGTATGGAGAAGAAGGTCATCAGGCTGGAAGGCTCACAGTTGGCAGGTCGTAACGATAACCCAGTGGAAAGACGGAATCAAACCGGGCTGCTGCAGCGCGGTGCGCCTGCGCACCCGAAATCAGGAACGCAGGAAGTGGAACAGGTTGCGCAACATGCCGGCGGTGGCGCCCCAGATGAAGAAGCGGTCATACGGCATTGCATAAAAAGTACGGTGCCCACTGCCGCCGGGCAGCGCGACGGTGCGCCGCTGGTGATTCATGCCATCCATCAGGAAAGCCAGCGGCACCTCAAAAATTTCAGCGACTTCGAATGGATCGGCAACCAGGTCGAAAGGCGGATGCACCAGTGAGACGACCGGTGTCACGCAATAACCGGTGCCGGTGTAATAGTCGGGCAGCGTGCCGATCACTTCGACATGCTGGCGCTGCAAGCCGACTTCTTCCTCGGCTTCGCGCAGTGCCGTAACGATGGCTGACTCGTCTTCCGGTTCGGCGCGGCCACCCGGCAGGCTGACTTGGCCACTGTGGTCCGTCAAGTGTTCGGTCCGCTGCGTGAGCAGCATGGTCAAGCCCTCGGGGCGGGTGACGATGGGCATCAGCACCGAAGCAGCGGTGTGCTGGTTGCTAGCTGCGCGCTGCTGGTGTTCGTCGGTAAATTCGGGTTGCCAGTGGGGCGCGGCCGCGAAGTGCGCGCGCAAGCCGGCTGCGGTCAGGCGTTCCGGCGCGACGGCCGACTCACCTGCATACGAGTCGATCGGCAAGGATTTTGGGTCGAATTGCAGTTTTGCCACGTCACCTCTGGGGTGCCCGGATGCGGGCGTTGATGAGGCGTCATTATAGGGGACTGAAGAGGGAGCGGCGCGCTGAAGGCTGGCCGGCGACGCGTGCTTCGCCGGCGGAATCGGCCCCGGCGGCAAGGCCTTCCCGCGCCGGAGTGCGGCCCATAAGCATGTAATTCGGTTCTCGTTAGTAACACTCCCCGGTGGGGCGTCGGACCGCTCGGGGGTCTAAGTGTCCCACGGCGAACCGCAACAGGACATGAAGCAGCTCCACGAGCGGGCCACTCTGGGCCCCTATGGAATCGACTTGCCGCAGTCGCAGAAATCATGGCGAGCATGTTTGAAAGATAAATGCGCCCGTCAAGTAGTCGAACAGACTGCCCTGCTTATGCGAGTTCCGCCAATGCACCAGCGGTACGGACATTCGTCAGTCTGCTTTTCGACCCGTGGAGGGTCACCCCAGCAACGCTCGTGCACCGCGAGAGTAGAGAATAATTCACGATCTGTATCGCAGCGCCTCGACCAACAGTGCGAACGCAGGCGTCGGTTGCCTGCGACTGGGGTAGTACAAGTGATATCCGGATAGGTCCGCCGACCAATCGCTCAATACGGTAACCAAGTGACCGCTGTCGACATGCACCGTAACCAGATCCATCGGCAAATAGGCCAGTCCGAACCCACCGAGTGCCGCCTCTCGGATCAATTCGAGGGTGTTAAAGACAAACGCCCCCTCAGTGCGAACATTCAACTTGCGGCCATCCTTTTCGAATCCCCAGGTCGTCATGCCGCCAGATGTAGGTAACCGCAGGTTGATGCAACGATGTTGCACCAGGTCCTGCGGTACGACAGGTGCCGGATGCTTGCGGAAATACGACGGTGTGCCGACGACCGTCATTGGAATGTCCGGTGCAATGCGAATGGCAATCATGTCCTGCGCTACCTGCTCCCCTAAGCGCACTCCTGCGTCGTAGCGCTCGGCCACGATGTCGACAAGGGCGTAATCAAGCGAGATCTCCAGGGTGATGTCCGGGTAGTCAGGCAGAAGTTTTTTCAGGACAGGCCAAATAACCGTCTTCGCCGCATGTTCAACCGAGGTGATGCGTATCTTGCCAGCCGGCTTGTCACGCAACTCGCTCAGCTCTGCCAACTTTGCATCCAGGTTAGCCAACGCTGGCGCAAGCGTTTGTAAGAGGCGCTCCCCTGCTTCCGTAGGTGCCACGCTGCGCGTGGTTCGCGTTAAAAGGCGCATGCCGAGGTGCTTCTCTAAACGACGCATGATTTGGCTCAGCGCGGACTGGGTCATTCCGAGCTTCGCCGCGGCCTTCGTAAAGCTGCGTTCTTCTGCAACCACCAGGAACGCTGTCAGATTTGCCATCTCTTCGCGTCGCATTCAGTGTTCCGGCTTATAGGCCCATGAAGATTTAGCCACCTTATCACTGGGACTTCCGAGGGCTAACATTCGTTCCAGTCGCAGTCGATGGGTCTCCTGAACCGGCGATCGAAACGCATTGCAGCGGTGAAAGACCGAACTAATAACCCTTTAGCTCTTCAGCCAAGCCGACGCAAAGTCCAAACTTTGAACGGAACCGCTGAACAGCGTGGCAGACAAGGAATCGAGTTGTATGAATGACCGAACGAATGATCCGATCAGAGAGGCGGGCCTGCATCGGCCGGACCGCCGCAAACTACTCGTCACCGGGCTGGGATTGGCCGCAACATCGTTGTTCACAGGCACACCTGCGAATGCGCAGGTCGAGCAGGTCCGTCAATCCGCCGGAGCACTGGGAAGCACTGACCTGCAGAAATCCGCGCAAAACGCGCGCCGCAAACTCGGCTCGCTCGAAGTCTCTGCACTTGGATTTGGCTGCATGAATGTCGCCGGGATGTATAACCGGCGAATCGACAGGCAAGAGGCGATCCGGCTGATCCGCGCCGCTTTTGACCGAGGCGTTACCCTTTTTGATACCGCCGAAGTCTACGGGCCATTCCTTGGCGAGGAAATGGTTGGCGAGGCGCTTGCGCCGGTGCGTGAACGGGTCGTTATTGCCACGAAATTCGGGTTCGACGTTGATCTGAAGACCGGCGAGGTACGCCCTGGCCATAACAGTCGGCCCGAGCACATAAAGCGTGCGACCGAGGGTTCGCTACGGCGTCTGAAGACCGATTACATCGACCTTCATTATCAACATCGCGTCGACCCGAGCGTGCCTATCGAGGACGTTGCCGGGGCCGTGCAGGATTTGATCCGGGAGGGGAAAGTCCGTCATTTTGGCCTGTCTGGTGCGGGCGGCGCAACCATCCGTCGCGCCCATGAAGTACAGCGAGTTACGGCAGTTCAGAACGAATACTCGATCTGGACGCGCGATCCGGAGATCGAAGTGCTCTCAACCTGCGAAGAGCTGGGCATCGGTTTCGTGCCGTGGAGTCCGCTCGGAATGGGCTATCTCACCGGCACTGTCACTCCGATGATGAGATTGGGCTCTGAGGATCTCAGAGCATCGATGGCCCGCTTCACTCCGCAGGCGCGTCAGGCCAATTGGCGCGTCGTCGAACTGCTCCAGCGTGTGGGCGCTCGAAAGCAAGCCACTGCAGGACAAATTGCGCTGGCCTGGCTGTTGGCCCGGAAGCCGTGGATCGTGCCCATTCCAGGGACCACTAGCCGGAAGCACATGGAACAGAACATGGACGCGCTTCAAGTCAAGTTGAGCCCGGCAGACATCAAAGAGATCGAAGAAGGATTTGCACGAATCCGGGTGCAAGGGGCGCGGTTGAATGCGGAGCTTCTGGCGGGCATCGATATCGGCGCAAAGCTGGGTACGAGTTCAAAGGGTGGGCGCGGCATGTCGCCCATGCCGTAAATCTCCTCCTATGCTGGTCGTATTGCCTCACCCAACTTCGCTGTCTACAACATGACGAAGTTCGGGGTGAACGGCTTCACCGAGGCCTTGCGCCAGGAACTGGCGTCCAGCCACATCCGCGTCGGAGTGTTGGAGCCGGGTGCTGTTAAGACGGAGCTCAACGACCACCATAAGGGAGCCGTCCGGGCCGACATCGAGGCGTTCTTCGCAAGCATTGAGGCACTTGATGCCGATGATATTGCCGACGGCGTCGCCTACACGGTCACCCGTCCGCGTCATGCTGCCATCGGCGAGCTGTGGATCATGCCGACCGAACAGGCGATGTAATCAAAGCGGCGTGGTCAGACGCATGAAGAGCATGGGGAAACTGAGCGCTGCGGCATGGTTCCACAGGATGTCGGCCCTCGGTCAACATTAATATCAATCGAAAGGAAAAGCAAAATGGCTAACAAGAAAGTTTGGTTCATTACTGGCGCAGGCCGCGGCTTAGGCCTTGATCTCGCAAAGTCCGCGCTGGCCGCCGGGCACACAGTGGTCGCCACTGGTCGTGACCCAAGCAAAGTTGCTGCCGCGATCGGCCCTCACGACGACCTGCTTGCGGTTAAGTTGGACGTCACTCGGCCCGAGGATGCACAAGCTGCAGTCGAGCAGGCCGTGGCAAAGTTCGGGCGGATCGACGTCTTGGTCAACAACGCGGGTAACTTCTTCGCCGGCTTTTTCGAAGAGCTCAGCGCAGAACAGGTCCGCCAACAAATCGAAACGCTGCTGTTTGGTCCAATGAACGTCACGCGCGCCGTGCTGCCCCTCTTTCGCAAGCAGCGCTCCGGCCTCTTGATCACCATCTCCTCGACCGCCGGTATCTCAGGTGGCATGTTCTGCACGGCGTACGCAGCTGCAAAATTCGGCGTCGAAGGGTGGATGGAGTCCCTTGCCCCGGAGATCGCCCCATTCGGCATTCGTACCATGCTGGTCGAGCCGGGTTTCTTCCGCACCGAGTTGCTGACCGCCGAATCCACCACCTATGCCAATCCGTCCATCGACGATTATGCTGAACGCACCAGAGAGACCGTCACGGCCTGGAACAGCATGAACGGAAAACAAGGTGGAGATCCAGCTAAGCTGGCCGCAGCTCTCGTACAACTCGGCGGGCTTGCGGAGCCTCCCGTGCGCTTCGCTGCCGGTGCCGATGCCGTGCAGGCCTTTGAAGCCAAGGCCAATACTCTGCTGGCCCAAGCCAATACGTACCGCGACTTGTCTATGACTCTCGCGCATGACGACGCCTAAACAGGTTTCCCTGGATGTTCGCTAGTGGCTGAATGCAAACTGTCCCATTGGCCGACCATGGCGGGAACCGGGGTGGCGGCGAAGTACGGAATCCCGATCAAAGATGCCGAGGCTTTAGAGCGGACGCATGCAGTGCAGGCGGTGGTTTTTGACAAAACCCGGGCACTCACTGAAGGAAAATCTCGACGGTCCTGCTTCGCGTCCGCAGCCGCCGTGCGGTCGTAACTGTGCGATACGTCCGATCCAGGCACTGCAGCGCAGTTAGCCGAATAGCCGGGGCCATTGGCGCGTCGTCGATCGTCCCGAGCCGCTCCAGCAGCTCTGGTCAGGTGCTACATAATTCCGCACAGGCATGAAAAAACCCGCGACGCAGCGCGGGTTTTCTTTATTTCCAGCAGCCCTGCTTAAGCGGCGGCCGTCTTGCTGGCGCGGCGGGTCGGCAGTTTTTCCTTGATGCGCGCCGATTTGCCCGAACGCTCACGCAGGTAGTACAGCTTGGCGCGGCGCACGTCGCCGCGACGCTTGACTTCGATCGACGCGATCAGCGGCGAGTACAGCTGGAACGTACGCTCCACGCCTTCGCCCGATGAAATCTTGCGCACGATGAAGTTGGAGTTCAGGCCGCGGTTGCGGCGCGAAATCACGACGCCTTCGTAAGCCTGGGCGCGCTTGCGGGTGCCCTCGACCACGTTGACGCTGACGATGACGGTGTCGCCGGGCGCGAAGTCAGGGATGTTGCGTCCCAGGCGCTGGATTTCTTCTTGCTCGAGTTGCTGGATCAAGTCCATTTATTGCTCCTTGTACCATCTTGCCGGCGCTGTTTTCGACTTCGTCGTATGCCCGGTAGAGGATGGGGGTTGCACCTTGCAGGCACCATGCCTGCATGGCTTCACGCGCCTGCCTGCGGCAGGGTGCGTAGAAACTTTTCATCATCGGCTGACAGCAAACCTGCGGTTCGCGCCGTGCCGATCAATTCGGGGCGCCGCGCCATCGTATTGCGCAAGGCTTGCTGGCGCCGCCACTTCACGATTTCTGCATGATGCCCGCCGAGCAGCACCGCGGGCACCGGCTCGCCTTCATACACTTCTGGCCGGGTGTAATGCGGACAGTCGAGCAAGCCATGCACGAAACTGTCTTCCACTGCCGATGCTTCGTCGTTCAACACGCCGGGCAATTGCCGGATCACTGCATCCATCAGCACCATGGCTGGCAATTCACCGCCAGACAACACGAAATCGCCGACGCTGATTTCTTCATCCACGCAGCGGTCGAGCAAACGCTGGTCAACCGCTTCATAACGACCGCATAAAAGCACCAGTCCGGCTTCCTCGCGCAATGCCATCACGCGCTGGTGGGTCAACTGCCGTCCCTGGGGTGACAGGTAAATCACCCGCCCCGGCGCCAATCCCGCCTGCTGCTGGCGCTGCCGGGCCGCGTCGATGGCGGACTCCAGCGGCTTGGCCATCATCACCATGCCGGGCCCGCCGCCATACGGCCGGTCGTCCACGGTGCGGTGCCGGTCGCTGGTGAAATCACGCGGATTCCACAAGTGCAGCGCGCATCTGGCCTGGTCGAACGCCCGTCGCGTAATGCCTGACTGGGTCAGCGCGGAAAACATTTCGGGAAACAGCGTGACGACGTCAAATTGCATTGTCGCCTCCACGACGCTTCACACCGCATGCAAGGAAACACACCTGGGAAAAACTGCCAGCCTCAAACCAAGGCCGACATCAATAATCAAGTTCCCAATCGACTGTCACACGGCGGTTTGCCTGGTCGACTTCCTGGACGAAACGGTCCACGAAAGGAATCAGCAATTGCCGCGGCTTTTCATCCGGCCCGGACCCGGCTGCTTGCACCACCAATATCGGATGCGCGCCATTGTCCATCAAGTCTGCCACCGTGCCGAGCGACTCACCGCGCTGGTTTTGAACCGCCAGGCCGATCAGGTCGACCCAGTAGAACTCATCCTTGTCCAGCGCCGGGAAATGACTGCGCCTGACTTGCACCGTCGTGCCCTTGAGCGCTTCGGCCGCCTCGCGGTCTGCCACGCCCATCAACTGGGCCACCACTTCATCCACATGGAGCTTGGACTGCATGACGCTCACGTCGCGTAACGCAGGCCGGTCCAGCCACCATGTCTTTGCCGCCAGCAAGGCATCGGCATCGTTGGAATAAGGCCGTACCCGGACCCATCCTTTCAAGCCATACGCACCCGCCACATAGCCGACCAGGACCAGGTCGGGGGGCACATCCATTTCAGGCAAATTCGACACGCGACGCTACCGTTCAGCGAGGTCGAAACCCGCCCAATGACTGTTGAAGATCGATGATCAGGCTGCAGCTGCCGGCGCTGCCGTTGCTGCGGACTGGCGCACCAGGCGGGCAACGGTAGGCGACAGTTGCGCGCCATTGTTTTGCCAGTAGGTCAGGCGGTCCTGGGCAATGCGCAAGCCTTGCTCATTGGCGGCAGCCAGCGGATTGTAGAAGCCAATGCGCTCGATGAAACGACCATCACGGCGATTGCGGGAATCGGTTGCGACGATATTGAAAAACGGGCGCTTCTTGGCGCCTCCACGAGATAAACGAATGACGACCATAGTGATTCCAGAAAGGGTTCGGACCGGGAAAAGCCGCAGATTATAGCTTGCCCTCGATCCAATGCGCAAGGATGGCACTCCCGGGGCGGCATAATCCGCCGAAGAATCAAGGACTTCGGGGAGGCGCGCCAAGGTTTTCCGGGCGCTTCGAGCAGGCTGGCAGCGCTCAGTCCAGGACTTTGGGACAGCCGCGCGGCGCCGGATTCACTGCCTCGCGGGGAAATCGTGCCCTGCCGCACCAGCGGTCGCCCCTGGGCTGCCAATATGCAAGATAATTGGGCCCGCGCTGCATGCCGGGGAATTGCCCCGGTCGTGCCCGGCGCGTTGCGCGCCGGTCCACAGCGCCCCGCTTTCCAATCAAACTGCCAACTATGCCAGCCCACAAGAACAAGACTTTCGCCACCCTGCTCGCCATGCTGGTGGGTGGACTCGGCATACACCGCTTTTACCTCCACGGCCTGCGCGAGCGCTGG
>JAQGMC010000116.1 GCA_028292545.1 Paucimonas sp. | reverse complement strand
CATTCCCAAGACAATGTGCTTACCAAGCCGCTCCAAACGCTCCATCCTCGTCGTTCATTTTTCATCTTCATCCTTGGTTGAAAGTTGTTTTTTGCGTGGCGCGGGCCGGTAGAACCTGTTCCTTCTTCGGTGGCCGCATGTCTAGGTTCAGGGGGGTCGCAAAGCTCCAGTGCTACTGCTTTTATACAGCCATGGACAATTTCGGATACCGCCGGCAACCGGGAGTATGGGTTCCGTCCAGTGAAACCGCAAGGGCGCAGACCTGCGCAAAAATGCGCAAACAACCCGCCCACAAATTCGTTAACGGCAGGTCGCCACTTCGATTCCGGCCATCAGCACCAAAGTTGAAAGCCCCGTTCTCTCAAGAGAATCGGGGCTTTTTTACGTCCGACGCGAGCTTCGCGCCAATTCGCCTGGAACGGCGACCAGGCCAGCCGGTTGGTGTTTGGTCACGCCCGGTAAAGGCCCTCACATGCGTGCTTCTTGTGTGGTCGGATCGATCGTCCGCTTGATCGCTGAAATCCTGTTCGCGGGGAATCCCCCCAGGTCGGCATGTTCCTTGATCCTCTGTGCATCCGGGGCGATGTAGATGCAGTAGATCTTATCGTCCGTCACATAGCTTTCCTGCCATTGAATGTCGGTTCCCATCTGGCGCAGCACGTCGTTCGATTTGTGCGCGATGTTTTGAATCTCCTGGTCGGATAGCTTGCCGGCACCCGGCAGCTCCCGCTCTATGACAAATTTGGGCATGGCTTGACTCCTTATCCTGAAAGGGAGTGCTCGGTCGAGGAAGCACGTCCACAAAGTGTAGGCGCGCGACGCAGGCGGATTGCTTTCCCGGTCCGGATGACTGACTCAGATCAACGACGCAGACGGCTTCGCCGACCGCTTCATCACCCCGCATCGCCGGGCGTCTAGCCAATTTTCACCGCTCCACCGCTTCCCACTCCTGACAAAACAAGAACTCGACTTCCTGTTGCAGCCCGCGCTGCTTGCCAAGGGATATAGCGGCTTGAGCCCGGGCAAGACAAGCCAGTCGTTCCCGAGCCCGTGTCCAGCGCGCGCGCCTTTTTACTTTCCCCCCTCGAACCCGCTTCCCTGCTCCGGCTCTAAATCTTCTATCAATCGGCGCCACAGCACCTGCGCTCCTGTACGCGGTCCTGCATACGCCGGCACAGACCAAGGAGCAGCAAGCATGGCCACACAAACCGCGATTGATGTGCTTCGCAGCGAAGCCCATCTCATGGAACCGGGTGAAACCTATGAACGACTGTTAGACGAGATTGGCGATGCCTCCATCGTCCTGCTCGGCGAAGCCACCCACGGCACGCGCGAGTTCTACCGTATTCGCGCCGAAATCAGCCGCCGCCTCATCGCTGAAAAAGGCTTCGATGCGATTGCGGTGGAAGCGGATTGGCCTGATGCCTTGCGCGTCAGCCGCTTCGTGCAGCATGCCAGCAGCGACCAGACTGCAGATGAAGCGCTTTCCGGCTTCCAGCGCTTCCCGCAATGGATGTGGCGCAACCATGAAGTTGTGGAGCTTGTCTATTGGTTGCGCATGCATAACGCCCAGGTCGCCAAGCCGGAATCACGAGTGGGCTTCTTCGGGCTTGATCTGTACAGCCTGCGCAAATCCATGGATGCCGTGGTGCGCTACCTGGAAAAAGTCGATCCCGGCGCCGCGCAACGTGCACGCGAGCGCTACAGTTGCTTCGACCACCTGGCGGAAGAGCCGCAACACTACGGGTATGCCGCCAGTTACGGCATGCGAAAACCATGCGAGGAAGAAGTCGTGCAGCAACTCGTCGAGATGACTGCGGAGGCTGCCCGGCACGTCAGCATGGAAAGCGGCACGGTGCCCGACGAACTGTTCTACGCCCAGCAGAATGCGCGCGTGGCCAGGAATTCCGAAACCTACTATCGCGCGATGTTCGCGAGCCGCGACGAATCCTGGAACATACGGGACACGCACATGATGGAAACCCTGGCGGCGCTGCGTGAGCATCTCGGCCAGCGCAAGGGTAGCCCGGCCAGGATTGCGGTCTGGGCCCACAACTCACACCTGGGCGATGCGCGCGCGACCGAGATGGGGCAGCATGGCCAGCTCAACCTGGGGCAACTGGTGCGTGAACGTTTCCCCGACCAATGCTTCCTGCTCGGCTTCACCACCCATACCGGTACCGTCACCGCCGCCAATGACTGGGATGCGCCGGCCGAATTGAAAAAAGTGGTCCCTTCGCGGCCAGACAGTGTCGAGCGCCTGTTCCACGATACTGGCCTGGGGAATTTCCTGCTGCCCATACGGGGCCGGGACAGTATCGTAGCGGCATTGGCCGAACCAAGGCTGGAGCGCGCGATCGGCGTTATCTATCGGCCGGACACAGAGCGTGTCAGCCACTACTTCAATACCGACCTCGCGCGCCAGTTCGATGCGGTGATCCATATCGACCGCTCGCGGGCAGTGAAGCCGCTCGAATGTTCCGCGTTATGGGTATCGGAAGAGGCGCCGGAGACTTATCCCTTCGGTGTTTGAGGGCAGATTCGATGGCAGGTGCGTCGATGGCAGTGGGGGCCCGGCGAGATACTCGCCAGGCTTGGGAACTGCCCGTTGTCCGCTACACTCACCGTTCCGCGCCGCCCCAGCTAATTCATGTCGCAACACGCCAATACAACATCCCCGCAACCGGTGCCTGACCCCAGCGCACGCTTTCACGAACTCACCCAGCGCCTGCAACAGGGCGGCGTGCTGGCGCCGGACGATATCCGCGCCTGGTGCCATCTCGGCCTGGAACTGGGCCATGCAAGCGCCGTGGGCCATGCCTGCCGCCAATTGCTGGCGGCGCCGGACGTGCATGCGGCATTGAAGCCGTATTGGTTGTTTTTCCTTGGCACGGCTTGCCTGCATGAACTGGAAGTGGAGCAGGGCGTGCAAGCCTTGCGGCAGGCTATTGCCGCACTGTGCGAGGCGCCGCTGGTCTACAACGCCAAACCGCGTTCGCAAAAGCTGGCCCATCCGCGCATTGAGGAATTGCTGTGGCAGGCGCTGGCGCAACTGCGCGCCGGCGGCGTGCATGCATTCGCGCACGCCGGCACCTTGCTCGGGCTGGTGCGGGAAAGCCGGCTGCTGCCCTTTGACAAGGACCTTGACCTCGGGCTGCCGCTGGATGAATTGCAGAAGGCGCAAGAGATCTTGCTGCAGCACGGCTGGCAGCGGCCGCAGCAACCATTCGACATCGACAATATGGTGACTTGCCATCGTGCCGACACCGACGTCATCCTCGACCTGTGTGGCCTGATGCCGGAAAACGGCGGGCCGGACCTGGTCGGCGGCTTCTGGATCAACCAGGGCAGGCCGCTGGACTGGCAGCGCGTCACGCGCTTCCCGGGGCCGGTCCAGCTTGAGTTGCATGCCGGCCCGGCTGGCGAGGTATGGCGCTTGCGCAATCCAGAGCGCTGGCTGGAAACGATCTATGGCCCATCCTGGCGCATTCCCGACCCGGATTTCGACACCATCATTGGCGCCCATAACCTGGTTGGCTTTTCATCGCTGACCCAGTGGTATGCCGGCTCGCGCATCGCCAATGCCTGGCTCAACGGTTACTGGGAAAAAGCGTTGCGGCTGGTGCGCCTGGTGCTGGAGCGGCATACGCCCGACGACCCCTTGCTGCTGCGCGCAGCAGCAAGGCTTGAATCGAACCTGGCAACTATGCCGGGCAAGCCCAGCTAGGCATCACGGCGCCGCGCCAGGTTTTCAAGCAGGTCCAGGTAACGGGTGGCCGAGTTTTCATTGTCGAAGTAAGCGGGCAGGAACAACCAGTCGCCCGCCAGCTGCGCCCGCGGACGCAGCAGCACGGCCGACTCCGGGCTCATTGCAAAGGATTCGGCGCCGCTATCCTCGGCTGCCAGGCGGTACAAGCCGGCCAGCGTGCCGCTTGCGCAAGCTGCATCCAGCGCATCCAGCAAGGCGGCTTGCGCCGGCGGTTGCGCCAGCTTGAAGCGAAAGTCGATCAGCGAGACGCCGGTGTAGGGGATCAGCACGTAATCCACATGCAAGTTTTCGGGCGCGAGGAAGGGCAGCAGGCGCGGTCCCATTTTTTCAAGCGTGCAGGCGCGTCGTTGCGGATGGGGATGGTCTTGCAGCCGGTGCGCGGGCACATTGTGGATCACGCTGAGCCCGGCTTCGGCTACGCCGTAATGGCGGTGCAACCAGTCAGCCAGCGGCACGAATGCATTGACCGTGCAAGAGCCATAGGAAATCACGCCAGCCGCCGCATCGAACGCGTTTTCGTTGTAGCCAAAGACCAGGGTCTGGTCGGCATCCCAGCAGGTTGCCGACATCAGCACATGTCGCGTCTGGCCGCGCAGGAAGCGCCGGCATTCTGCTGCCGTCGGATGCATGCCGGAACACTCCAGCCACCAGTCAACCTGGCCCAGCCAGTTGGCTTGCGCAGCCGGGCCGTGGGTATAGGCAATGCGCAACGGCGCAGCGCCCGGCCGGGAAACCTGCAGCGCACCGGCAGCGGCATCGAAGGTGTAGCCGGGGAAGGACACCTTGCTGTCGTTGTTGAGGAAGTCTGCTGCCGCGTCCAGGCTGCGGTAAGCATCGTTGATGGCAACCAGCTGCACCGGTGAGTCCGGGTGCGCCAGCCATGCCCGCAACAGGTGCAGGCCAAACCGGCCCAGGCCGTTCAATCCGGCAGTAACGATCGGCATTCCATTCCTTGTAAAACTGTGCGAGCGACGCACTGCTTCAATCATTCGCTGAAGCTTTTCAAGATACGTTCGCGCAAGACGGTGGTTGATACCTGCGCTGTGCGCGGCGCCCAGTCGAGCCCGATGCCGATCGCTGCCAGGCGTGGCGCCAGCCTCAGCCAACGCGGGCTGTCGCGCCATTCTTCGCCAATGAAAACATGTTCGATGCCCAGTGCAGCGATCCAGCTTGTTGCGCTGTCTGTGGCGTCCAGGCTTTCCGGTTGCGCCAGGACTTCGTCCACCCATCCCAGGCCGCGCACGATTTCGATACGCTCGGCTTCGTGAACGGCAGGCGTGCGTCCCTTCTTTGCCAATACGGTGGCGTCGCGGGTGACGGCGACAACCAGGACATTGCAGCGCGCGCGGGCGAATTGCAGGTAACGCAGGTGGCCAACATGGAACAGGTCGAACACGCCCACCGCCAGGGCGCGTCCAGCCTTGGTAGACGGCGCTTTGCAATCATCGTTCATGTCGGGATATTCCGTCAGGTTTGCATGGTCCGGCCAAGTGGCGCTGTGCACATCGGCCACGAAGATCGGCCACGAAATCGAGCCACGAATTTGGCCACAACATCGGCCACGAAAAAAGGGTGCCCCGCGGCACCCTTTCCCGGTTCTGCAGCGCAGGCTTAGAACGGCATCCGCAGTTTGACCGACGCCGTATGGTTGATGAAACTCTGGCGCGCTTCAGCATCGTAGCGTGCCGTGATTTCCATCGCCCTGTTGTTGGTCATGATGATACCCAGGCCGCCCCGAGCCAGCCATGGCGAAGGGGACAGGCCGCGCGTGGTGAACTGTCCGCCGCCACCGACGAAGGCTGCCGTGATCGACGACTGGTCGGTCAGCGTGTCGTAGCCGGCGCCCAGGTTCGCGGTGAACACGGTGCGCTCGGTCAGGGCGCGGTTGAGCCTGCCATCCACCGACAGGATCAACTCTTTGGTAATGTTGCGCGCCACGTCAAGGTTGAGCGCGCCTGCGCCGGTTTCGGTATAGGCCTGGTCACGCATATAGGTGTAATCGGCGCGTACCGAAGGCGTGAACGTGGTCTTGGCCGCGAGGTCCAGGGTGCGGCCCAGGCCCACGCCGACGTGCGCATTCCAGCTGTTGTAGCGCGCCGCAGCCGTGCTGTTCAAGCCACCGAAGTTGATGCTGCGCTGGCCTTCATTGCGGCCATGGCCCACGTCT
The DNA here is from genome assembly GCA_028292545.1 of Paucimonas sp. Classification (GTDB taxonomy): domain Bacteria; phylum Pseudomonadota; class Gammaproteobacteria; order Burkholderiales; family Burkholderiaceae_D; genus Lacisediminimonas. Next base: position 10,204 of record JAQGMC010000116.1, on the reverse strand, counting down.
GCCTGGAAGCTCAGGTCGGTTCGCGGATCGAGGCTGTAGCTGCCGTAACCAATGACGCGATATCCCTCAACCGTGGCCTGCTGCATGGCCACCGTCGAATTGCCATCCACGCTGGTGTGCATGTAAGAAAAGGCTGCGCCCAGGCGCACTTGCCTGGTCACGACCTTGTCTGCGCCAAAGACCATACCTGCCGTATTGGCCTTGTAGCCGGAGACGCCGTTGCGGTCGTCCTGCCGGGCCCAGGAGCCAAGCGGCTTGAACCAGAACTGGCGATCGGTGATGAAGCCGTCGCCCGAGGACAAGCCCTTGTTCGCTTCCTGGCGCGCCTGGATCACGCGGTTGGTCGAGTGCATGCCGGCGGAATTGATGCCCGCCATGCCGGCTGCCATCAGCGGCAGGGTCTGTTTGACGGCATCCGACACTTTCTGCTCCGTGGGCAGGTTGCCAAGCGCGGTAATGACTGGAACCATCGCGGCTGCGACCGTGTTGCCCTTCGCGATCAGGCCGTCGAATACGGCAGCTGCGCCCAGGCCAGGGTTGTTCTTGGCAGCCGTGACGCTGCTGACGACGGTGACTGCCGGTGCGGGGGCGGGCTGCGGCACCGGGTTCGGTACTGGATTGGGCACCGGGTCGGGTACGGGATCGGGAACAACCACCGGCGCAGCACAAGTCGCGCTGCCGGCCGTGGCCACGCATAGATCGACGGCATTGCCATTACGCGAGGCGATGAAGTCGAACAGGGCGCTGTTGTCGGCCACCGTAAAACCGTTTGGCGCGACCAGGGTACCCGCGCTGATCACACCCGGCTGGATGCTGGTGCCCGCCAGCAGCACCGGCGTACCGATCACATTCACCTGGATCTTGTTGCTGGCGCTGAAGTCGGCCGTGCCAGTGACCGCAAGCTTGCCGTAAGTGCTGGCATCGGTGAGCCGGCTTTCGAAGGTGCCGCCGGTAGCCTGGGTGTAATTACCGGTAATGGTGGCGCTGGTTCCGGCAGCCACGCTCAAGGTGCCGGCATTGCTGAGGTTGGCAGTGGTGACACCGTGGCCCATGTTGAAATGGCCGCTGCTGGTGATGTTGAAAGCGCCGACATTGAAGGTATTGCCCGACGTGAAGCTGTCGCGGACATTCACAATCGATGCATTGGTGCCGCTGACGGTGCCGCTGATGCTGCCGCCATCCAGGTTCAGCGTTGCCGTATTCAACTTGACCGCGCCGGCGATCGTGCCGGAATTGGTGATGCCATTCGTGATAGTGCTGTTTGCATCGATACCGATCGCCACATCGCCCGCGATCATGCCGCTGTTGACGATGGCGGCCACCGTGCTGGCGCTGATGCTGATACCGGTGGATGCGCCGCGCGAAACCAGTCCGATGCCAGGCAAGCCACCGATACCGCCGATGCCACCCGTCATATCGGTGCCGCCTGCGCCGCCGACGCCGGTAATGCTGCCCTGCGCGGTGTTGGTGATCGTGCCGACACGGCTGCCGGCAATGCTGATGCCGGTGCCAGCGCCGCCCGCTCCGCCCATCATGCCAGGCATGATCGTCGAGCCGCCATTGCCGCCCGTGCCCAGGATCGTGCCACTGTTGTTGATATCGCCGATCGTAAACAGCGCCGCGCTGATGCCACGGCCGGCGCCGCCAGCCATGCCGGTCATGCCCGCCGTGCCGCCACCCGCGCCGCCTTTACCCGAGATCACAGAGCTGTTGCTGATGCTGCCCAGGTTCAGCGAAGACGTGAAGATGTTGGAAACCGCCCGGATGCCCGTGCCCTCGCCGCCGGCTGCATTGATGCCGGCGCTGCCGACACTGGTAATGCCATTCTTGTTGTCGATGAAATCGACGCGGTAAAAATTGCTTTCCACCGAAACGCCCGGGCCGCCGACCACGCTGATCAAGCCGTTGGGCGAGGTCACTTCCAGGCTGCTGCCCGAACCCAGGAAGCAGGTGCTGGTCCACGGACCGGTGCTGATGATGTTCGGTCCCCACATATTGCAGGTGATGGCGGCAGCCGATACCGGCATCGTGTTCATGGCGCCAAGCGCAAGCAAGACAGCGGCGGTAAGCGTTTTGTGGCCGGAAGGCGGCGGTGCGCTGATAGATTCGGGAATAGCGTTGCGACGCAAGGTTCTATGGCCGGGGGAGCGGCCGGGGGCACGGGACATTGTTTTCCTGGAAGGGTTTGACTGGTTATATGGTGAAGCGCCATGCCGCCGGAACGCATCATTGTTTCCGTTAGGCAATGTTTACCATCGTAGCACTGCAAGTTACAATTCCTCGTCGTTTTTACGCATCACATGCCCCGATTTCACAAAAAGCGGTGCCCTGCCTGGAATGTCCGCGTGACCAGATTCCTGCTGTTCCCCTTGCTATTTTCGTTGCTGCTTGCCGGCTGCGCCGACATCTCCCCGCAAGCGCGGCGCCAGCAAGCCGATTCGCTGGCGGTAGCGCGCGGCTGGAAAAAGTCACAATTGGCCACGCGCGACTTCGACTTGGTCGCCTATGCCCGCGCCGACGCCCAGCGTGCGGAAGTCCTGACGGTCTACCTGGAAGGCGACGGTATGGCTTGGCTCAGCCCAGCCCAGGCCTCCGACGATCCGACCCCCTTGAACGCCATTGGCCTGCAACTGGCGCTGGCCCACCCGCAAGGCAATGCGGCCTACCTGGCCCGGCCGTGCCAGTTCGCTACGGCTGCGCAACAGCGCGGCTGTGACCCTGGCTACTGGACCGGGCGCCGCTTTGCCCCGCCCGTGGTGGATGCCAGCATGCAGGCCATCGATGCGCTGAAGCAGCGCCATGGCGCGCAAAAGCTGGTGCTGGTGGGCTATTCGGGCGGCGGGGCGGTTGCGGCGCTGCTGGCCGCGCGGCGCACGGATGTAGTTGGCCTGGTGACCGTCGCCGGCAATCTCGACCACCTGGCATGGACCCGCTTGCACGAGGTGCCGCCGCTGCAGGGTTCACTGAGTCCGGCCGATGACTGGGAAGCGCTGGCCCACTTGCCGCAATTGCATTTCGTTGGTGGCCATGACGCTGTGATTCCGGTCCAGGTCACACAGTCATTCCAGGCGCGCTTTCCCGCCGGCCACCGGCCGCCAATCCGGGTGATCCAGGATTTTTCCCATTCCTGCTGCTGGGCCAGCCGATGGTCCAGCCTTTGGGCAGACGACATCGGGCCGATGCTCGCCCGGCCGGCTACGTCTGTGCGAGAGCCGCTCAACGACCGGGTTTTGCGCACAGTCAATTGATCGGCGTCAACAAGGTGGGGTGAACTCAAGCGCAACATGGGCTACTTCTGGAATACGAGGATCGCAATGCCGCTGGTTTACAGGGAGCTGGACCGGGAAATCAGGTCGGCCATGCTGGCTGAGCTTGAACTCGACATTGACAATGCCCGGCTCTTGCCCAACCCGCTCCTGGGCGCGCAGGCCCAGCAGGCTTGGCCCGCCCTGCTGGTGCGCGCATTTTCCAGTGAATCCGAAGCCTGGCTTGCCCACACCTTGCTGGAACAGGGCTTGGTGGCCCAGGACGCGAATGGCGAACAACTACAGCTGTTTCGTCCGTCAATCAGTGCGCATGACATGCTGGCACAAGTGGAATTCAACCGTTTTTACTGTCGCGCCGTCTGCCAGCGCGCGATCGATACCGGTGCTGCCGTATCGGTATATCGCGCCGGTTTTTCAAGTGAAGGCCTGAATATCGCCAGCGATGCCGTCGGTCGCAAATTTGCTGCCCGTCCCACCTTGCACAGCCTGCGCGTATCAATCTGCCTGGAATATGCCCTCGGCCTGCCCGGCGGCTATGGCGCCGGCCTGTCGCTGCGCACCTGGAAGAACCACCGCGTTCGCCTGGCTGCGCTAGAGGCGCAATGCGGCTGATTTGACTTCACCCTCCCCGCCGCGGGAGGGTATGCTTACAGCCCGCACCCCATAGGCGCCCAGGCCCCCACCGCAATCTGCACCGGTTGTGACAGGACGGCAGAAGGCGCCCCCCATTCCCCGACCGAACCATGACGCAAGACGAAAACGACGACCAATCGTCCGTAACCATCCAGGAACCCACACTTTGGCGCGATGTCGGCTGGACCGCGCGCGTCATCAAGAATAATGATGACGAAGGCTGGGCTGTGGAAATGATCAAGGATGGCGAAGCCGAGCCCGCCTTGGTCGGTCCCTGGACCATGGGCCGCGACAAGAAAAATCCCAAGCCCCTCGATTCCGCCGCCTTCCGCACATTGGTCAAGACCGCTTCCGAAGTGTTGCGCCGTCACGAGCAGCAATTGCATGCACTGTTGCACAAGAGCGTGCGCGTCAACACCGACACCGGTTACATCGACGTGACGCTTGATATCGTGCCCGACGAAGACGATCCGTATGCGTTGCTGGCAGCGCGCGACGACAGCGGCGCCCAACTCGCCGAAGTCCGCGTCGCCCTCGATTTCAAGCTCAGCCTCGCGCGTGCCGAAGCCTGGGTTGAAAAGGGCTATCCCCGCTCGCTGTAGCTCGCTGAAGCGGAAGGACTGAAAAGGGTTATCCCCGCTTGCTGTCGCTCTGTGAAGTGCAAGGGCAGCACGGCAGCCCTTGGTAAAATCCTGTTTTCCCGCCTCCCAGCCTCGCCGATGGAAAACCCGGAACAGTTACAGCGCCTGGTCACGATGCAAATGCCGTACGGCAAATACAAAGGCCGTTTGCTGGCCGATTTACCTGGGCATTATCTTGGCTGGTTTGCCCGCGAGGGATTTCCCCGAGGCGAGCTAGGCAGCCTGTTGGCCCTGATGTACGAGCTCGACCACAACGACCTGCGCCATCTGCTGCAGCCCTTGCGCCGTCCCGCCGGCCAGGCCAATTAAAATTCCAGCCCACCGACAGACCCGAGCCCCGCCATGGACCAGACCACGACCATTTATCACAACGCCGCCTGCGGCACCTCGCGCAACACCCTCGCGCTGATACGCAACGCCGGCATAGAGCCCCTCGTCATCGACTATCTGAAGACGCCGCCCACAGTGGCCGAGCTGAAGTCGCTGATAGACCAGGCCGGCCTGACCGTCCGCCAAGCGATCCGTCAGAAAGAGAAGCAGTACACCGAGCTTGGCCTTGACGACCCCAAGCTGACCGATGACCAACTGCTCCAGGCTATGGTAGCCACCCCCATCCTGATCAACCGTCCCCTGGTTGTCACCACCCGCGGCGTGCGCCTTTGTCGCCCCTCCGAACTCGTCCTCGAAATCCTTCCCCAGCCCCAGCAAGGTCCCTTCACCAAGGAAGACGGCGAAGTCGTCATCGACGCCTCCGGCAGCCGCGCAGCAGGCAAGTAAAGCACTTAAGGAAAGCAGCTCAGGGCAAGCAGGGTAGGGAAGCAGGGCAGGTGAGGCGAGGCAGGGCAGGTGACACAGCTCAGGCGAGGCAGCTCACCGGCCGCAGGTCACCGCACGCAGATCAGGCGACGCATGCCCGCTTACGCAAGACACGTCCGGCAATGCTGCCACTTCAATACCGCTGGTTCAACGTACCGTCAGGTGCCAACCCCATCCCCACCCCCGCCCTCCCTTTGAAAGGGAGGGAGCTTTCCGGGGTCCTGCATAGATTATCGAAGCTACGGTATCCCCTCCCTTTCAAGGGGAGGGTTAGGGTGGGGATGGGGTCAGGTCAACGCACGGAGGCATGTGCGCCGCGCATTGTTGCCGATTCAAGAACGCCGGTTCAGCTTACCGTTAGGTGCCGACCCCATCCCCACCCCCGCCCTCCCCTTGAAAGGGAGGGAGCTTTCCGGTCGGCGAAATTCGACGCTCGAAAAACGGTCGTACGAATCGGAATGAACCGCCCCCTCAAGCAAGCAAGCGAGCGCAGCGATGCGAGCGGTTACAACAAACGAAGTGGCAGGCAATCAACCGATAAAAGCAGAACAAGCGAAAACCTGCAGACAACCTAGAGGGTCAGTCGCCAGGAGAGACAACGCACCGTCTATCACCGACATAAAATTCGGACGGGTTAGCGCGTCTCGGTAAGAAGCAAACTCCGGGCAGAATCAAGAACTCGACCAACCGTCCCCCACCGGCCCAGGCCGCCGATCAAACATGGCTTGATATTACGATCGTGACCGCATGTGCCCAGAGCGATTCTCTTTGGTGACTTTCTCTTGTCGCGACAAGAGAAAGTTACTCGCCCGCCGGGGCGAAATCCCGGCTTCACATAGAGAAAAGAAAATTCTCTAAAAACTCCCAAGCCCCGCTTGCCGCCGCAAGCCCGGCCCCCAAGCCCCGCTTGCCGCCGCAACCCGAGCAACGAGCCCCGCTTGCCGCCGCAACCCGAGCAACGAGCGCCGCTTGCCGCCGCAACCCGAGCAACAACCGCCCCTTTCCGCCGCAACCCGCAATAAACCCCGAGTTCCATCAAACCCCACCCCGCTGGCAAGCGCAAACTCCCCCTTAACGGACAATTTTCCGCCTACCGCCATGCAAGTAAATTTCCGCACGCTCCTGTACCGTTATTTCTTCTTCGCCTGGTTATTCCGCGACGTACGCAGTAACGACCCCTACATCCGTGCCGCTTGCTGGGCGCACAACAAGCAGCAAGCCCGTTGGCTCCCGACCTATCTTCGCCGCTGGTCGACCATCAGCGTCGGCGGTTATGCGTTAGGAGCGCTTGCAGAGGGCCTGCTCCATGCCCCCGTCATCTCCACCTTCTTCTTCGTCCCCGCCGCCGTCGGCTCGTCAATCGTGCTCGTCATCGCCGTCGCCCTGATCGGCCTGAAGACCCTTTCCGGCCCACTCTAAGCCGAACGACAAAGGCAGAAAATCGCCTGCACCGGCGATACCCGCCCCCCGCCCCGAATCCTTCCTCCGCTTGCTAAAGATCAATCCCCCGCACGCCCCGGCCTTGCGCCATCCGAAACGCCAGCACTTCCCTTCGCAACACAATTCCCACTCGTCACCAAACAAGTGAGCCGATGCCCGCGCCCGGCATTAAACCCGCCGGCCGCCAACATCAATTCGCCCGAACCCCATGCCCACCGACCGCGCCGCGCCCGCCATCGCCACCGCCACCGAGACCCAACCCGCGCGTGCGCTTACCCAGCACCCGGGGTACCGTCCCGACGTCGATGGCCTGCGCGCCCTCGCGGTACTGGCAGTCATCGTATTCCATGCCCGCGCCACGGCCATGCCAGGCGGCTTCGCCGGCGTCGACGTTTTCTTCGTCATTTCGGGCTTCCTGATCACCGGCCTGATCGCCCGTCACATTGAACAAGGCGACTTCAGTTTCGCCAACTTCTACACCCGCCGCATCAAGCGTCTGTTGCCCGCTTACCTGGTGGTTTCCATCGCCACGCTGGCCGTCGCTTCCTGGTTGCTGATCCCGCGCGACTACATGTATTACACAACCTCGCTGGCGGCATCCTGGGGTTTCGCGGCCAATGTCTTTTTCTCGTTGCTGAGCTGGGGATATTTCAGCCCGCGCACCGAAGAATTCCCGCTGCTGCATACCTGGTCACTGTCGGTCGAAGAGCAGTTTTATTTCCTGTTTCCGGTATTGCTGATCGCGTTGTACCGCTATGCGCGGCGCTGGCTATTGCCCATCCTGGTGTTGATGGCGCTGCTGATCGTCACCTGGTCGCAACTGCAAACCGGCAAGGTCGCCACCTACTTCCTGCTCACGTCGCGCGGACATGAACTGCTGATCGGCAGCCTGGCCTTTTATTTTTCCCGCCGTGAAGGCGAGCACGCCCCGTGGCTTGCCAACCTGATGGCGCTGGTTGGCCTGGCAATGGTGCTGGCTTCCTTCGTGCTGCTCGACAAGACAGTGCCTTTCCCCGGCCTGCGTTCACTGCTGCCTTGCCTGGGCACGGCCTTGCTGCTGTACGCCGGGCGCCAGCAGCATGTGCTGCGCGCCTGGCTGGCATCGCCGCTGATGGTGGGGATCGGACTGATTTCCTATTCGCTCTACCTGTGGCACTGGCCAATCTTTGCCTTCCTGCGTTACCGGCAAGTGGAAATGACGGTGCTCGTGGCGCTGGCCGCGGTGGCGCTGGCTTTCCTGCTGTCCTGGCTGACCTGGAAATATGTCGAGCAACCGGTGCGCCACGCCCGCAATATGGGTTTCCGCGTTGCCGCCTTTCGCTACTACGCGCTGCCTGCCGCAGCCTGCCTGGCCATAGGTGCGTTTTCCTATCTGTCCGGCGGCGCGCCGCAACGCTTCCCGGGCGAATTGCGCGAATTGATCTCCAGTTATTCCTTCAAGCGCGACCTGAGCCAGGATTGCTCGATCAAAGCCGAGCACTACCGCAAGTTCGATGAAGAATTCCTGGATGCGAAATGCAGCTTCGGCGCCGCGCGCCCGGGTCGCGCCGACCTGCTGCTGATCGGCGACTCGCATGCCGACCATTTCAAGCCCTTCGTCGACGTGCTGGCGCAGGATGCCGGCATCAAGGCGGTCTACAACGTGCAGGGCGTGTGCTTCCCGATCTACCTGCCGGGCCATCCCGGCACGGTCACCAATCCCTACATCACGCCCACCTGCCCCAAGCGCAACGAAGACATGATTGCGATGGCCGGCAGCTACCGCTACGTCGTGCTGGCTGGCGCCTGGGCATCCGAAGACGTCACCCATTTCGAAGACCAGTTGACGATTGCCGCCTCAGCCATTCGCAAGGCAGGCGCGATCCCCGTCATCTTCCAGGACAACCCGTCGCATGAGCCGGACCTGTCGCAATGCGTGCTGCACCGCGCCCGCGGCTGGATTCCCGCCAGCACCGATTGCAACATCGCGCGCGCGAAAGTCGATCGCGAGCAGCAACAAACCACAGCGGCGATCCGGCGCGTCGCGGAAAAAATCGCCGGAACCATCATCATCGATCCGCTGAAAGTCATGTGCGATCGCGAAAAATGCCCGACCCGGGTTGAAAACCTGGCGGTCTACAAGGACAGCAACCACATCAACGAGAAGGCCGCAGGTTGGTTCGCGCGGCGTTATGTGGAGACAGTGGGCAATCCCTTGGGGCAGGTGTCTTCGTCGCAAGCGCCCGGGCCGCGCGCGGTGCAGTAAGGCCAGGACAGGGCGCATGGGCGCCCACAGCGTCCGGCGCCTGGCCTCTCCGCCAGGTCCTTGTCCTGGCACGACGGCACATGTGGCATAGCCGGCGGCGCCGGCAGCGCATGCGCCAGCTTCACATTGCCGGTGCGCCAGGTCCACACTCTGTTCGTCACACTGCTGTCATATTTGGCCGCTACAGTTCGCCCCGTCAGATTTGCAACTGCGGGAGTGAACATGGAACTGAGCAAACTTTTCAAAGCCGCGGCGATCGCCGTCGGTTTCTCTGCCCTTATGGGCAACGCCCTGGCCGCTGACATTACCGGCGCCGGCGCAACCTTCCCCTATCCGCTCTATGCGAAATGGGCGGAAGCTTACAAAAAGCAAACCAACGTCGGCTTGAATTACCAGTCGATCGGCTCGGGCGGCGGCATCAAGCAGATCAAGGCAAAGACGGTCGATTTCGGCGCTTCAGACATGCCGCTCGACGCAGCTGAACTTGAAAAGGAAGGCCTGGTGCAATTCCCGGCCGTCATGGGTGGCGTCGTGCCAGTGCTGAACCTGGAAGGCGTGAAGCCGGGTCAGTTGAAATTGACCGGCAAGCTGCTGGCTGCGATCTACCAGGGTAAGGTCACCAAGTGGTCGGCGCCCGAAATCGCCGCGCTCAACCCGGGCGTAACACTCCCGAACAGCAGCATCACGGTGGTCCACCGTTCCGATGGCTCGGGCACGACTTTCCTGTTCACTGACTACCTGTCAAAAACCAGCCCCGAATTCAAATCCGCCGTGGGCGCAGGCACTGCCGTGAAGTGGCCGGCTGGCGTGGGCGGCAAGGGCAATGAAGGTGTGGCCGCGAACGTGCAGCGGATCAAGGGCGCGATCGGCTATGTCGAATATGCGTACGCAAAGCGCAACAACATTACGCATGCCCAGTTGCAGAATCGGGATGGCCAGTTCGTGCAACCGGATGATGAAACCTTCAAGGCTGCTGCTGCCGGCGCCGACTGGTCCAAAACGCCCGGCTTCAATATCGTGCTGACCGACCAGGCGGGCAAGCAAAGCTGGCCCATCACGGGCGCCTCTTTCATCCTGATGCACAAGACCCAGGCCGATGCCGCCAAAGGGCGCGAGGTGCTGAAATTCTTCGATTGGGCCTACAAGAATGGCGGCGCCATGGC